>NZ_FZOC01000005.1 GCF_900188225.1 Humidesulfovibrio mexicanus
TAGGCGTAGCCCATGGCCACGCCAGAAATCATATCCTCACTCATGGTGACGCTGCCGCTGCTTGATCCCGTCTTGTACGCCCGGCCAGCGGTGTGGTAGCTGCACGCCCCGAAATTGGCGGAATACGCACCGACCATATATGTTCCCGTGGCTGGAACTGTGTACGCCGCAGAGAGCGCGAACTGCTCCCATCCGCTGCCCGTATGGCTAAAACCTCCCGACGCGACGACGGTATACGCTCCGGCTGCCGTGCGCTGAAACACGTAGATGACTCCGGTGCTGGAGGCCGTGGCATAGATGCGCACATGCGTTACGACACGGCCATTGGCGATGACGACGGATGTATCCACGACAGTGTATCCGGAAACGTTGGGAGTGCCCGCGCTTATCGTCCCAGAATGGTCCACGCTGCTGGGGACCTGGTTGTGGTAGGCATGGCCGCTGGCGTCGTAGTACGCGCCGCTGCCCGAAAGCTCGTTGGTCGCCAGGGTCCAGATGCCGCCTCGGGGCACCGGGCCGCTGGCGCGCCCAGCGGTGAGGTGCGCAACAAATGTGGACATCGCCGCGTTATCGCGGGCCAACGCATCGGACCAGCGGGCGGCCGCGATGGCCGCCGCCACGTCCGCCGGGCTCATGGCCGTGGTGTTGTCCGTGCCCGCACGGGCTTGGTCAGTAGTGGACAGCTTGAGCACGCCCGCCACGGTCTCGCTGGCGGCGGGGATGGTGATGCCCGCGATAAGTTGGCGGATGTCCGCGTGGGCGGCGGCGGACTCATTATGCCCAGCCACGGCGTCCAGAATGAGCTTGAGGACGGCCTGGGTGAGTTGCGCGTCATCGCCTTTTACCAGTGCGATGCTTGCCGTCTCGATGAGCTTGGCCAAGTTCTCCTGCACATCGTTCGCCCAGGCTGCCGTCATGATGGTGGCGGGTACGGCCGCCGCTGCCGAGCCTTCGGTGAACAGATGGCCAGATGTGGCCGTCGCATGGTCAATCCTGTGCATTATTCCTCCTCTCCATACGCAACTTGCGCAATGGCATGGGCCGGGGCGCGGTCGCTGACCACGCATTCCAGCAGTTCGTCGCCCCATGTTGCCAGCGGTTCGCCCGCTGCGGATTGCCCCACCGTAAACCGGCGGACAAGCCCGGCCTGCACCCGCAATCGGAAGCAATGCCGCCAGTCACCATCATAAAGGCCGTCTCCGGCGCCGGACTGACCGACGCGGAACGGCCGGAATTCTTCAACCCGAGCATCCGGGTAGCCAAGGGTGGCGGCCAGCGTCACATAGTCGGCCGGGCGCTGGCCGCCGAGCTCCACAAGCTGTGCATGCACCGCGGCACGCCTGGCAGCCACCGTCTGAGCCGATGCTCCGCACACGCCCGGCAACCCGCACACGCGCTCCCAGTCGGGCAGCAATTCGGCGCTGGTGCGCGGGTCGCTTTCGGCCATCAGGCCATCAGCCCGCCCGTCCACCCTGGCCAACTCGTCGGCCTCGGCCCGCAGCAGCGCCCCCCAAATACTGTCAGGACTGCTGGGCAGAGCCGGACCTGGCGGTTGCAGGGCCAGCAACAGGGCGAGGTAATCGGAGCCGTTCATGCCCATCATTCGCTCCAGGTGATGGCGCCAACGACCGCAAGTTCCCCTGTGGCGCATTCCACATTTGTCGTGGGGGAAAGCAGCACATGGTCGGTTTCGCCCGTGGCGAGGCTGATGGCCTCGCGGATGTGGCTGACGAGAATGGTCCCGCCAGGCGTTGCTTCGTCGCGCAACATATCGGCAAGTTCCGCGGTCACGGCCGCGCGCACGCTGGCCAAGTCCGGGGTGAGGCGGATGGAAAGGCCGAGGGGCCTGGATATGGGGGCCGCAACGTACACCTCCGCCGTGACCGGACGGAGGGTTTCCAGAATGGCCTGGGCCGCTGCGACATCTCCAGCCGCCGGAATACCGTCAGCGTAGGCGCCATCCATGCAAAAGCGCACCGTCACTGTGCCCGCGCCAAGCTCCTGCGGAGCCACCCAGGCGCGTGTGGCGCCGGGCACATGATCGAGCACCCACCGTGCGTAATCGTCGGCGGAGCCGCCCTTGGCTGGGGTCCGGATACGCAGCAGCAGTCGGGCGCGCAGAGCGGCATCGGTTTCATCATCGGCCCCGCCGGTGAGGCCGCTGGCGGCCGTCGCCTTGCTTTCCACTCCGGATATCGGTGACTCCAGGGCCAGCAGCACCCCGGCCCCGGCGTTGCCGACAGTCCCGGCCTGGCTGGCGGTAATCGCGACGTTTGCGATGCCGTCTACCAGCAGGGCTTCCTCGTCGGTGACATACACCGTCCCATCGGACCGCAGCACTATCGTTTCCGCTGGGATGGCCGCACCGCTCGCACCGGTAAACGTGGCCAAGCCGGTAGCCCGGGTGGCGGCCTGGCGCGCCAGCCCCCAGATGGAAGCCCAACGCTCCAGATGCTCGGTCTCGGCCGTGTCGGGCATAAGCTGCAGGGCCAGCCAGTCAAGATAGCCATACAACCCATGCACCGCAGCGGCCCGCACGGATGACAGCACACCGACAAGCGAGCGGCGCAGCGTAGGATCGGCTCCGGCAAGCCTGGCGGCGGTATCCGCCTGATCGCGCGAGATGAGGGTGGCGAGCGAGGGCCTGTCAAAACTCATTTCATGGCCTCCCACAACAGAGTGTAACGGGTGTTCACCACGTCGCCGTTTGGCCGTTCGATACGGATGTCCAAGGCGAGAACACCATTTCCAGGGGCGGAGGCCTCAACCTGTACGGTCTTGGCCACCGCGTCCTTCACCATCCAGTCCAGGGCCTCGGCGGCGTACTCCCGCGCGCGCTCCAACACCTCCGACAACTGTTTCTCCCGCGAGAGCAACCACAAACGTGATCCGGTCGAGTCGCCTGCCAGCCCGGAATAGGCGTCCGCCCACCAGCCGCGCCGGTCCGATGTCCCGTCCGGAATTTCATCATCGTCGCGCGCACGGGCGTCGAGAAACAGGGACAGGGTGACGGCCGTGACCAGACCGTCCTCCTTGGCCAGGTCGCCGCCCTGGATGCTCAGGTCACCGGAAAACGTCTTGAAGGCAACGGCGATATCCATGGCCTAGCCCCCGACCGGCGAGCCGGTCGGCCCGCCGCCGTCGTTCTCCGGATGGACATGGCCGCGCAGAGACACGCTGCCCGCGAGGGCATCGGCATCGGTTGCGATGTTGCCCGTTGCATGCAGACTACCCTGGATGCTGGCCGAGGTCGCACCGCCGCCAGGCGCGATCATGGCAAAGGAAGGCGTTTCGAAGAGCACCCTCGTGGTCGCCTTTACGTGTAAAGTCTCGGTGGAGACCTCAATGAGATGGCCGCGCTTGAGCACGACGCTGTCGCCTTCATCCGTGTAGAGCGCCACCTCGCCGCCTTGAAGCCCCGTAAGTCGGTAGCGCCGGTCATCAACGGCCACCACAATGGCATTGGACCGGCACCCTGCAGCGGACAGCAACACAGCCTCGGCGCCGGGCAGCGGTACGCTGGTGAATCCGTATTGCTGCATGCGTTCGATGCGGCCCATGACCTCGTCGGCCAGGGCTTGCACCTGCAACTCCTGCAGCCCATCCGCATCAGCCACCATCTGCACAATGGCCCGGTTGACGAGCGTGGCCATCTTGCGGCGCAAGCCCTCGTGCATTTTCTGCAACGCGCGCATCATGGCCAAACCTCCCCCTTGTCCTTCTCCGGCACGGGCAGCAGGCTGAACGCCTCCACAGGCTGAAGCGTCAGCTCGCAGCGCGTCCCCTGTTCATCGAGCAGATAGGCCACGCCCACCATCAGCAGCGGTTCGTCGATGGACAACCATGTATCCCGAACAGGCACGGTCTGGCCGGGCTCCCAAAGTCCGTTGGCGTGCTTCCAGCCGCGTACCGTGTACGTGACGCGCCGCGAGCGGCCATAGCGCACGCTGGCCTCCCAGCGGGCACGTTCGCCAGCGCCTGCTCCCTCCACCTGGTCCTCGGCGATGATGGTCAACGGACGATGGCGCGGCACGCGGGAGTCGTTCGCGGAGCCCTTGGAATGCGCCGCCGCGCCTCCCCAGCCGTCCAGACCGACGCTTTGCCCCTTCACCGTGTATGTGCTGAACCGATCGCGTAGAGAAAACGAGGCCTTGCAGCCAAGCACATTCTTGCCGAGTTCCAGCACCGTGGCCACGCGCGCGCCCTGGCCCGCCCGCGTGATGAGCAATCGGCCATGCCCATCCGTGACGAGCAGCACGGCCCGCACCCTGGCGGCCGCCTCAAGAGTTTCGTAGACGCTGTCGCCCTCATTGTTCTTGAGCTGAGAGAAAGGCTTGCCCGTATCACACTGGGCGAGCACCTCGATGCCGAAGGGACGGCACAAGGCTTTGGCCACAGGCAGCAGCCCGCGCCCCGCCCATTGCGTCGAAGGCGCCGAGCAGTCCACCAGGTCAGCGGTCTTGTCCCGGCCACTCACCGACAGGCCATGCTCCTTCGCGTCATAGGAGGGCATGACGTCGTCGACGTAGCCAGTGATGACGGGCTCGCCATCCACCAGCACCCGGCAGCGCGCGCCGGGCGCGATGGGCCGGGGGATGTCCTGACCGGGCCAGCGCTCTGTAAGGGCCAGCTCAAAGCTGCCGGCCACCTGTTCAAGGCCGCGCCGGATCACTATGGACGCCCAGCCGCCATAGAGCATGTCGCCCACTTCAAGCCGCACGTCATACGAAGGCATCGGCAAGCACCTCCAGGGTTGTCCCGCCCGGCACAGCGCCGGGATGGCGCACATGGTTGCGCGCCGTGATTTCCCCCTCGCGTGTGGCGTCGCCATACAACTGGTGGGCGATGACCACGGCCGGAGTTGTGGTGGGCAATCTGTATGAGGACAGACGCGGCAAGGCCGCGGCGCGTGTTCCCAGGTCCTCCACAACGGCGGCGCGCAAGTCCGCCAACTGTGGGTACATGGAATCCGAAGCCTCCAGGGCCGCGTTTTCAATGGCCTCGCAGACGGCGTCGCGCGTGGCCAGGGCGTCATCCGCCGAGGCGTACTCTGTGCCCGAGGCGGCGCGTGCCGCGCTGGCGATGGCCGCCACCTGCACAAGGGAATCCAGTGCCTGCAGGTTGGCCAGACTCTGTGCGCCCAGGGCGGACGTCGGCGAACTGCCCGCATAGCCGCAACCGCGTGCGGAAATATCCCCCTTTGCCAGAGCAAGGGCCACGGAGGAGCTTGTCGTAGGGTCGAGTCCGGCCAGCCCGCTGAACAGGCCGGTGATCCATCCGGCCAGACAGGACGGCTCGCCCCACAGGCTGGAGAGAATGTCCTTGGCCATTTTGAGTTCAGAAAAAGGAGCGCCCACCATGCTTTTGACGCCGCCGAGGAGCTGATCCAGCCCGGCCTTGGACGTTGTGAGCAGGCGCAGCGGACCGGCGATGCTGAACCTCCCCGAAAAGTCCGTTTCCGCCTTCTTTGTCGCATTCTCTGAGGCCTGGTCCACAACCCAGGCCGTGTCCTTTTTCGAATCGGGCTCAAGCTCGGCCCCCGCTTCGACGAACACCACGGTGAAGCGGGCCATGCCCCCCTCCCGCGTGGATTCGCGCAGGCGACCGCCATCGCGCGCGCAGACCTCCAGCGTGCCAAGGTACGGGTGGACAAGCTCGCCGGGGCCGCCCTTCTCAAGGGCTTCGCGGAGGCGGTCGCGCGCGTCCATGTAGTCCGTGCCTATGACGAGGAGTTCCAGAGTGTACTCACGCGCCTTGCGGCCGAGGTCCTCCGTGTAGGGGGTGTCGCGCAGCGGGTATTCGTGCGTGGCCGTGCGGCGGCCAAAAGCCGTGTCGTGGCTATCCACCTTGAAGGGCACGCCGCGGAATGAACCGGGGCGCAGCTTGTCACGCCAACTGGATGCGGTCTCGGCGGCCATCAGTGCGCCCCCATGTAGAGGCCGGTGTCGACATCGGCGGTGAAGCCCTTGGTGCGCACCTCGCGCACGGCGGCCGGGCCGGTGACCTCAATGCGCAAATGGGCGTCCTTGGCGTTCACCGCGTCGGCGATGTCCTTTGGCGTCAACTTCTCCGCCAGGGCCTCTCCGCCGAATTTGCCCGCCATGTAGCCCACGGCTCCGCCCAGCAGCCCGCCGATGGCCGTGCCCAAACCAGGCGCAATGGCCGTGCCGATGGCCGCCCCGATCTTGGCCCCGCCCAAGCCACCGGCCAGGCCGCCCACGCCTCCGGCTGTGGTCTGCACCTTCTGCCCCGTGGTGGCGTTGCGGTCGGTCCAGGCGTTGTACATCTCGTAGCCGGTGCCGGCCACGGCCAGCGCGACGCCGATGCGCCCGCCCCACTTGGTAAGCCTGGCCAGCTTCCCCGCCCGGTTGCCCGTCTTGGCAAAGCCTTCGCCGATTCCACCCCCGACGCCACCGCCTGTGGCGGTCAACCCGCCTCCTGGCATATTCACCACATAGACAGGCGTCACCCCGGCGAATTCCTGGAGCGCCTTTCCCGTGGCCACCCCAGCGCCCATACCCCCGACCTTCTGAAGCAGCTTGCCGCCGCCCTTGACCAGGCCGAAGCCAATCCCCGCCGCCGCAGCTCCGCCCGCAAGCAATTGCTCACCGCTGAGCTTACGCTCATCCAACAGGTGCTTGATGGCCCCCTGGATGGTCTCGTTTACGGGCTTGGCGAAGCCGTCAGCAGCCTGCCGAAGCGCAGCCTTCAGGCGCGCAACCTGGTCAACGGAGTTGGCCAGCGCGTCGGGGAGGTCTTTGGTGATCGCACCGTTCGCCTTCTCAATTTGGCTGATCATCGCCCGCATCTCTGCGATGGCGTTACCTTTGAGCACCGACGAGCCCAAGCCCTTCTTTGTGTCCAGGTCGGCGTCTCCAAATGCGGCATCAATGAACCGATCCCGCTGGGCGTCGGTGGTCGCCTTTTTGTATTTCGCGGAGATATCCTCGAGGACATCTATGGCCGCGCGCCGTTCTCCCTTGGCGTCATAAAACTTGACCCCGGTGGCCTGACTCGCCTTCTTTTGGTAGTCCAAATTGGTAAACAGCCGCAGAGTCGAAGAGGCAAGGGTGCGAAGCCTGTCGGGACTCTTTTCGATCAAGGACAGCTTTTCCACGAACCCAAGCGCTTGTCCAAATGACATGCCCGCAGCCTTGGCGTCCTGGCCAATGCCCGCAATAATGCCGGAGAGGTCCTCCAATTCGGCATTTCCAAGTCGGCCAGCAACAGTCATTTGGTCCAGTAGCTGCGCCGCCTGACCTGCCTTGCTCAAATCGAATTGGAAGGCCTCACCAGCCACGGTGAGCCCATCGGACAAGACTTTCGCGTTTGCCCCTGTGACAGCCATGGCTTTGTTGATCGGCCCGATGGTGGCCAAGGCCTTGTCCCATTCCATGCCCGACGCGACCAAGGCGTTGAAGCCCACGAGCAGGTCGTCTACGGACTGGCCGGTTTCTTTGGCCATTTCGAGCAGTTCCCGGCGCAGGGCGGCAGCAGCCTGCCTCGTTGCCCCGGCAGTCTGCGTGACGCGGATCAGGCTCTTGTCGAGCTGCGCGGAATCAGCGACAGCGCGGTACGACTTGAAAGCAACGCCCGCACCCGCCAATGCAGCCGAGTATTTCCCCGCCAGGGAATCCAAACCACGCCCGACCGCCGATACTGACCGAGAGAGCAGGCCCATATCCCGTGTGCCGGAACGGGCGAGACCGCCCAGGGCGGCCTCGTTGCGCCGGGCCTGGGCGGCCAGATTGCCAGTCAGGTCGAGGATGACGGATGCGCGCATGGTCATTGACGTTTTCCTTTCTGGATCTTTTCAAGGCCTTCAAGGTACCGGAACAGGCGGGGCAGCGGCAGCCGGGACAACTCGCCCTCGCTCCAGCCGGTTTTCACGGCCAGGATCAGGACCAGCGCCCGGACATTACTCGCCAGCCCCGGAATCTCGCCCCCGTGCGCTCAAGGCCTCCCCGGCCGCGGCATCGTCCAGCGCCTCGGCCGCGTCCTGCAGGGCGCGCATGTCGCGCGGGCTCAGCTTGTGGAGATCCTGCAAGGAGAACGGCCCCTGCATGTTGCCGATGCGCACGATCTGCCGACGCAACATGCCCGCGCCCGAAAGCGTGGGGCTGGAGACCAGGCGCGGCCCTTCCTTGGTGTAGACCAGCTTCTCGCTCTCCTCGTGGGCTTCGATGATGTCGCCGCAGGTGGACGCCCGCAACACGGCTTCCTTGAGCACGTCTTCGCCGATGGCCAGGCCGTCCATGAGGGTGAGGGTGAGGGTGTTCATGGCTAGGCCTCGTCGCAGCTGATGGCGGAGAATTTGAGCTCCACGGTGCCGTCCTTGGCGTCCAGCTTGGGCGGCTCGGTCACGAAGGCCTCGCGCAGGACGAACTTCGCGCCGGTGTCGCATTCAAAGCTCAAGGTGGCGCTGGTGATGGCCCCGAGCTTTTTGAGCGAGGTGTCCGCCGTGTGGTAGACCTTGCAGGTGACCTCCGGGGCCTGGGTGTCCTCGGAGAAGCCCCACACCTTGCCCGCGCCCACCTTGGGCTCGCGCTTCTCACCGCCTGTGTCCAGGGTGGCGCCGGGCGCGGTGCGCAGCTCGGTGCCGTCGACGCGGATGGTTGCCTTGCCGGTGATCTGGGTCATTGCGTCCTCCTAGAGAATGAACTGGGTGAGCATGGCGAACATGCGGAACTGGTTCACCAGGTCCGGGGTGGCCAGCACATCCACGCGGGTTTGGCTGTTGGCGTTGCGCTCCACGAGCAGGGCCTCCTTGAAGGCGTCGAAGTCCTCCACCAGGCCTTCAAGCTCCAGTTCGCGGAACAGGACGAACAACTCGTCGCGGATGATGGATGGCGTGACGATGGCCTGGCCAGGCCCAAAGCGGGTGCCGTCCTTGGCGAGTTTGTGCCTGGGGTACTTCTGGGTGATGCGGGCGCGCACGGCGTAGCGCCAGTAGCCAAGGGTGGCCGGGGTCTGGATGTCCAGATAACTGGGGTCGGGCAGGCCGTAGGCGTTGACCCGATAGGTGGTCACCTCGCGCTCGATGCAACACTTGCCGGCTGCATTGACATTGTAGGTGGCCACGCCGTCGAAAAGCAGCAGGTTGCGCTCCGGGTCATCCCAGCGGTCTTCCACTGCGGGCGGCAGACAGCTTGGCAGCACCAGAGTCTGCAGCGGCCGTGCAGGGTCCGCCGAAAGGCTTTTGGCGGCCTGCACGCCGTAATCGGCGGCGAAGATCCACGGCGGCGTAGGCGACTTGCCCGTGCCCATGCAGGTCTGCAGCTGAGAATTGCGGGCCAGGCCCCAGGTGCTGGTCTGGGCCAGGGTGCCGCGCACGGCGGCATAAGCGATGCCTTCCATTTGCCGCATTGGCCCCCAGCGGTCGAGCAGCTCAGCGTCCAGGGCGTCCAGGTTGGCGGTATCCGTGTAGGGAGTGACAATGGCGCGCCACCACTCGTTGCCCATCACGGCCACGGCGTCGGCGATGTCGGGATCGCCCGCGCCGCCGTGCATGGCGGTGATGGCCACGCCGACCCCGGCGGGCAGGGCCTCGCCGGTATGGTAGTTAAGCCGCAGGTCGATGTCGTTGCCGGTGGCGCCTTTCCAGCGGCAGGTCAGGTCCACCTGGGCGGGCGTCGTGCCGTTAATTGCGGCTACCAACGGCTGTTCGCCATCGGCGTTGATGGCTGCGGCCAGGGCTGCGGCAATGCTCTGCGCGGAGTCTCCGGCCGTGACGGCGATGCGCACGAGGGCGCCGCCCACATAGAGGTTCACAACGCCGCTGGCGATCGCCGGTCCGGTCAGCAGCAAGCTGCCGGTTGCGGCCACGCCGGAGACCGAATCATCCAGGGCGATGGCCCAGGTCTCCAGCCAGCGGTCGGCGGCCTTGGCCGCGCGGAACATGGCCGCGAGCATGGAGCCCCGGCCATGGAGCGCCTCGGACTGGGCAGCGGAGGTGATGCGTGTGGGCACAAGGGCCGCACCGGTCCCTTCGGCCAGCTTCTGCCCGATGAACAGCACCTTGTACGATGCCTCCGGAGTTCCGGTGACGGCCTTGGAGTTGTCGAATTCGACGTACGCCAGGGGGATGCGCACGTTTTCGGACAGGCTGTTGAAGCTGATGTTCATAGTCTACTCCTTGCTCTTGGCGCTCTTGACAGGCGCGCCTTCGAGGACGTCGCCCTCGCGCAGGCGGCGGAGCCAGTACGTGGTCATCGCAACCTCGCGGCCTTCTGCGGGCAGAGGGGTCTTGGTGACAGGATCGCGCACGACGAGACCCGGTTTCGGAACAAGATATTTGACGGGCATGGTTACTCCTCGCCTTTGGGAAGGTTGATGTTGTCCTCGGTCAGCGGCGCGTCCTGCGCCTGTGCCGTTTCCACGTGACACAACAGGAACCAGTCCGGGATGTCCTCCGGTGCGGATGTCCCGAATGCGCGAGCCACCGTGGCGTGCTGCCTCCACGAGACGCCCCACATGGCGACCCCGGCCTTATCCAGACTGGCGGAAAAAAGATTGTCGCAGCGGACCGCTTCCGGGGCCCTGGCCGCCGCCCCGCCCCAACAATTGCCCGGCACGATGCCCGCCAGGGCCTGCGCAAGAGCCAGGGAGGCAAGGTCGCGCGGCAGACGCGGCGCATCCTTGCACAGCACTATGGCCACGATCTGGCAGGTCCCATCAACCTCGGCGCAGGATTCGGTCAGATCGGCCAGGCCGAGCACGGCCACGAGCACGGCCGGGGCCTGGGTGGCCACCCGCGAAAGCTCGGCCGCGTCAAAGCGGCCCGCGTGAGGGGCCACGACCACGGCCCGACCGCCCAGGCGGGGCAGCTTGGCCTTGAGGTCATCCACGACGGCCTGGCGCAAGGCGACGATGCTCATTTGAGTTCCCCCAGCAGTTCGTCCAGCCATTCGTCGGCCACGGCAAGCATGTCTGACTCGTCCTGGGCGGAGACGCCCAGGTACGGCCTGGCCGGAATGGGCATGTCCACCTCGGCCCCGCCAAACTGGTGCACCGCGCCGTACACGAGGTTGGTGCCCACCTCGACCTCGTCTCCACGCACGTCTGGCCGGATGGAATCCAGCAGGCCGCCATCGGCGGAAAGCAGGCTGTGCCCGCCATGCCGCGTCATGGCGTAGGCCGGGCTCCAGTCCGGCCAGGGCTCGCCGTCCGGGCCGCTTTTTTCGGACTGGATGCGGGCGCGGGTCGAGGACTCCAGCACCGCGCCGAGGTCTTCCAACAGCTGTGACCTGTCCGCCTTGGCCAGCCGGTCGAGCCTGGTCTGCAGGCGGTCCAGGTCGGAGAAGTCCGTGCGCAGCGCCAGGCCGCTCACCAGGTCCTCCGGGTGCGAACAAAGGCGCGGGGCTTGCCGGAAACAAGCCCCGGCACCGTTGTCGTTTGCGCGGGCTCCTGTTGAGGCGGCAGCCCCAGGGCAACATCCCCGGAGGCCGCGCGCCGAAGCCAGGCCACCGCGTCCTCGTAACGCTGCCGGATCTCCTCGGTGAGACCCCGGCCGTAGTCGCAGGTGATGCGGTACACGGCCATGTCGCACGCCAGGCGCACGAGCACGGCCGGCACGGTGGGCAGGGGCAGGGCGTAGCGGCCGGCCAGGTAGGAGTCGATTTCGGCTTCGGCATCGGCCAGGGCCCGCTCCACCAGCTCGGCATCGGCCACGCCGTCGCCGTCGCGGTCCGCAAGGGTGACCAAGGCGTCAACGCCACCAAGGCGCGTCTCCAGTTCCTGGGCGGTCGCGTACACGCTACTCCTCCTGGGCGCCGCTTTCCTGCGGCAGGGCGCTGGCCAGGGCCAGCAGTTCGTCCTTCTTGGCCTTGGGGTCGAAGGACACCCCGCGCTCGGTGAGCAGCGCGGCCAGCTTGTCCTTGGTCATGGCGGCCAGGGGGTCGGCGCTCGCGCCGACGAGTTCCTGGACGACGAGCATGGGCTCGGCCTTGAGGATCTCCAGCTGTTCGCTGCTGAAAGTCCCGTCCGCGTGCTCCACAGGGCGGGCCGGGTGGGCCACGCCGCAGCGGCGGAAGCCGTCTTTCTTGGCGGTGATGATCACGGGCATGGTGTGTCGCCTCCCTGGTTACGCGCCGGCGCCGGTGGAGCCCCAGGCGAGCTGCCAGAGGCCGTAGCCGCCAGCGCCGCGGGCCTCGGCCCCGAACTTGTACTCGGCGCGGTTGAACACGTTGTCCGAGTCGGGGGCGGTCTGCTGGACGAATACCGGGGCCTTGCGCTGCTGGTAGATGAAGGGCATCACCGGCTTGGTGGTGTCCAGCAGGAACCAGGCGGTGTCGGAGGTCAGCCAGTTTGCGACGACAACCTCGGCCGTGCCCTTGTAGGGGTTGGGCTTGCCGTCCTCCAGGCGATCCACGGTCATGAGGGCGGTGGCGGTGTCATCCAAAGCCGGGGGCACCAGGAGCACGGTCGGGGTGATGTTCAGGGGACGGCCGTCATCGTCCTTGAACTTCCGCATGGCCGTGCGCGCAGCGCCGTAGCTTGCCTGGGCCGCAGCCAGGGTGGCACAGGACAAGGCCACGGTGCCGCGGTTGCTCACGCTCGCGCCGTTCACGGGATGGTCGGTGTCGAAGAAGTATTGGCCATCGTAGCAGGGCGAGGCGAAGCCCTGGTTGACCAGCTCGAAGATGATCTCGTCCGGGAGCTGCTTGGCGGAGAACGCCGCCCCTTTCGCCTGGGGACCGTAGATGCCCAGGTTGTCGTCCTCGATGTCGTTGCGCCGCACCGCGATGGTGGCTTCGAAGTCGTCGTTGACGATGGTGTACTTGAAGGCGGCCAAAGACTTGACGACCTTGTCGCCCACCCACTTGCGCATGCGCGGGAAGTTGGCCAGCCAGGCATAGTCGTTCTCCCTTGTGGTGGAGGTGACCAGCATGGCGATTTTAGGCCACAGGGAGGGCGCGGCGGCGAAGGCGTTGTTGAAGGTGGTTTTGAGGCCCGTGAACAGGGCCGAAAGGCTTGCTCCGTTGATGATCATGAGGCCTCCTAGATGTTGATCCAGACGCCGAGGTCGTCAACGTCCACGATGACCCCGGCCTCGGACCTGGTGTTTGTGGCGCTGGTCTTGGCCACGGTGGCGTCGTCCACGATGTAGGCCTTGGCCCCCACTTCGGAGAGCGTGACCTCGTCAGCGCCCGAGGAGTTGCCAAAGCGGAAGCAGCCGCGACGAACCTTGACCTTCGCGTCGCCGTCCTGGCCCAGGCTGTTGTCCACCTGCTCCTCGAAGCGGCCCACGCTCACAAGGCCGACCGCCGTGCTGCCGGGCTCGCAGGTGCCGGCGTTCATGACGGCGAGGCCACCGGCGTAGCACTTCTTGCCGGCGGAGACGGGGTAGACGATCTCCTCCCCGGCGCGGATCGGGGTATTGCGGTCAGCGGTGAGGGCAGCCATCTACTTCTCCTCCTTGCCGAGGGTTTTTGCGTAGTCCTTGGGATCGAGATCCAGGACCTTGCACATGGCCTGCTCAACATCCGTGAGCTTGGCCGCGCCGTCCGCGCCGACCTCGCGCTGGACGGTCTTGTCCGGGGCGATGACCGGGGCGGTGCCGAGGAACTTCTTGAACTCCTCCACGCCGCCCTGCTGGCGGCAGGCCGCCAGATAGAAATCCTTGGACGCCGGGGCCACCTTGCCGTCCTTCACGGCCTGGTCCACCAGCCCGTTGATCTCGGCCTCGGCCTGGGCGTCGGCCTGGGCCTTCAGCCTGGCTTCGGCGTCGTTGGCGCGGTTGGTGGCCAGCTCGTAGTCGGCCCTGGGCACGAAGCGGGTGAGGTCCAGGGATTGGGTCTTGAGGCCGCTCACGATCTGGACCGCGCTTTCGGGCGTTGCCGTCTCGGCCAGGCCCAGGGCGCGGCACAGGGCGACCGGCACGGCCGAGGTCTGCTCGGCCTTGGCCTTGAGGGAATTCGTGGCCGTGAGGATCTGGTCAGCGGTCGCGCCGTCGTCCAGCCCCAGGGCCTTTGCAATGAGCTTCAAAGGCATGTCGTCCTCCTGGTTGGAGTCTTGGGACTCGCGGTTTAAGGCCGTGAGCCGCAGGTTGGGAACGTTGGTGAGGCCGGCGGAGACCACCTCCGCGACGCGGCCGGAACTCTTCTGAAAGGTGAACACTGGGGAGATGTAGCGGTACTCGCGATTGCGGATCTGCTCGGCGGCGCGGGCGTTCCACTCCACCCGCGCCCACAGCTCGCCGCCACGGTCTTGCAGTTCACGAATCCAGCCGGATGCGGGGGCCTCCAGCCCGGCCGCGCCGCGCAACTCGGTGGCGTGCTCCCAGTCAATGACGAGGGGCTGCGCCCGGCGGGCGAAGGCGTTGAGCACGGAAACCATGCCGACTTGGTCGAAGAGCCAGCGGCGGCCGTCCACACCGACGACATCCGGACCGGCGGGCAGGAGCTGGATCCACTCGGGGGCGCTCGCGGGGAGTTCAGTGTTGAATGCTGTGTGCTTCATGCCGCGAAGCTATGCTTCGGGCCGGGCCAGGTCTTGTAACCGGCGTTACGACTTTTGGCGGGAGGGTAACCTGGACGAGGCGCGGCCTGCGGGTGATGTCAGAGGGCGTTCAAAAACGTTCAAAAACGCTCTCTGCGGCCTTGCGGCGGCGTTGCCGGGGAGTTGTGGCCTACGGGCGGCCCGACGCCGCATTGACGCCCTGGCGGCGAATGCCTATATGGGATTCAAGCGTAGCCCTCGAAGACTGGAAAACCGTCGGGCCAGTGGTTGCTTTCGAGCTTCCATGCGGGGGTGCCGGACACAAGATCCGGATGGCGTCCCGCCGAGGGCTACAGCTGACCATCCAGCACCACCATCCCCTTCTGCTTCAGGTTGGCTTCCTGCACCCGCGATCCGCTCCGGACGGCGTTGGTGGGGACGCCCTTGGCCGAATGATCCAGGCGAACCACCACGCGGCCGAGCTTCTCCTGCTCCAGGTCAAGCACGTAGAGCAGGGCTTTGCGGCGTCCGGCACCATCCCAGATGACCGCCTTGGCCTTGGCCAAGTACGCAGGCAGGTTCAGCACCACCTCTTCGGGCAACGCCTTTTCCCCCTTGCGGGCCTCGGCCAGCAGGTGCGTCACCTCGCGCTGTTCGATGGTGAGCGCGGCCCCGGTCGGCAGCTCGCCGAGCTCAGCCAGCTTCTCCACGACTCTGGGCCGCATGGCCCCCACCACGCGCCGCCCACCGGCCCCAACGGCGTCGCCGCGCGCGATGCGCCGCGCCCATTCCCGATACTCGGCGTTGAGGTTGGCCAGCACCTCTGCGGGCATGTCCGCAGCCGCCGCCGCGCCCAGCTCGGTCGGCGCCGCGGCGACCTTCTCCGCCCACTGGCGGGCAGCCTGGCGCACGCGATAGGCCTCGCCGAAGTTGTAGTCGAAGCCGGGGTCGATCCCGACCGGCACCTGGCTCACTTCGCCCGTGCGGCGGTTTGTCCACTGCCGCGTGCGAACCTCCGGCGCGGCTGTGCGGACCGGCAGTGTGCGGCTGGTGAAGCGGCCGGTGGGCAGGCCGGACTCGGAATCGGTCTCTTGCACCTGCGCGCTCACACCGCTTTTCTCAAGCCGCGTGGCCTCTGCGCGCGAAACTTGGCGGACCCTGCATTTGCAGCCGTACCCGTTGGGCGGGTAGTGGCTACGCCAGAACGGATCATCCACGGGCAGCATGAGCCCGGCCCAGGCCGCGTGCTCCGGCCGGTGCTCACGCGAGGGGCCAAGTTCGTACAAGAGGAAGGGCAGCGCCCGCTTGGTGCGCTGGATGCGCTCCCACTGCCCGGCCGCGCGGGCCGTGCGCATGTTGGTGTCGTAGATAGTCTTGAGCCTGCGCGGGCTTCCCAGCTGCGCCATGCGTGTCTTGCCCGTCAGCGGATCCACGACCTCTCGCTTGCCCCACCAACCCTGGCGCTGGAGTTCCGGCTTCAAGTCCTTGGCGAAATCGCGGAAGGTGCGTCCCTCCGAGAGCGCCCGCTCGGCCGCATCGCTGATGCTGGAGAGCACGTCGAGCTGCATGGCCTTGGCCACGGTGAAGTTGGCCACATTTTCCTCGGCCCACACATCCTGGTAGCTGAAAGAAGGTTTCAGTCCCTTGGCGCGGAAGAACTCCAGCGCCTCCTTGGGAGGCGGACCGGGAAAGGTAAAGCCGGGCTTCGGCGTGAACTCTCGCCGTGGCATCAGGAGCCGCTCCCCGCGTCACCCACGGCGCGCGCCTTGAACGTGGCCAGCGCCAGGGCTCGCACCAGGGCGGACGGATCCATCTTTTCCAGCAGGCCGGGCAGCCCGGCCAAGAAATCCTCATAGCTCTCGCAGCGGTCGGCCAACTCCTGGACGGGATCCACCACGACGCTGGCCTGTGGCTCCCAGTCGGCCAGGGCCTCCCCGGCGAACTCCTCAAGCTCCGCCCCCATGTCGCCGCCAGTTGTGTACCCCTCGCGGTTCGCGGCGCGGCCCTCGTCGTTATCCTGTGCCGGTGTTTGCGCCGCGCCCAGCACCTCGGCACCATCCGCAGGATCGGGGAAGCCCAGGCGGTCGCGCACCACGGAGGCCTCCACGCGCAACCCCAGCGGCACCAGCTTGGCCAGGGCTTCGGTGAGTGCCTTCACGTCCTCGGCCTCGCGCACGGGCAGCACCAGCCGCGGGTATTTGCCGGAAGGCGGCGGACCGTAGTTCAGGTCGACGAAGGGGCGCACCAGGTCGCGGTTGATGGTGGCGGCGAGCTGACGCGCATCGGCCGTCAAGATGTCCTTGCGCACCTCGTTGTGGACCTTTGCTTGACCAAGGGAGCTGCCATCGTCGCTGGTCATGGTCTGGCCCAGCACGGCCTTGCTCACCTGCCGGTCCAGCCATTCCGCCAAGTTCTGGAACAGGATCTGCCCGCCGGAGGAACCGCCCTTGCCTCCATCAACCATCTCAATCCGCATGGTGTCCGGAATCACGGCGGCGGCGTCCGTGCCCAGGTTGGCCACGGCGGAGACCAGCGTCCGGATGTCATCCGCAGAGGCGTTCGGGCCATAGCGCCCCAGCCGCAGCGGCATGCCGAATACCTCGGCAAAGGCCAGCCAGTCCGTGAGGGTGTAGCTTTTGCACATGTGCGCCGCCGCCACCAGACGGGCCAGGCCGCCGCGCGCGGGCAGGCCGCTCTTGAGCTTGGGCATGTGGACGAGGAACTTGAACGGAGGCAAGGGCAGGCCATCCACTGCGCCCATATCCTCCAGGCGCAGCTCGCGGCCGGTGACCTGGTCGAAGCGGAAGAACTTGGGGTCGCGCCATTCATAGGCGGCAGGAAGCCAACGCGTGGCCTGCCGGTTCCAGATGATCTCGCACGCGGCATAGCCCTTGCCCAGCCCGTCAAGCAGGTCGGTGCACAGGTCCGGAAACTCCGTGGACTCGGCGATATGCTCACGCACGGCGTCGGCCAGCTCCACGTCGCGCTTGTCATCCGTGGCTGCGGCCACTGTGGGCTCCAAACCGGAGCAGGCGCGCTTACGGGTGCCGAGCACGGATTGGTAATGCGGGTCGCGCTCCTCCATCTCCTCGGCCAGGGTGAGGTATGCGCGCAGATCGCCTTCGGCCGCGGCGCGCAGAATCCTGGCTAGGCGATGCGGCGTCAGCCCCTGGGCGATGGCCTCCGGATCCCAGGCGCGGCGCACGCCGGTGAGCTGCGGTGCGGCCACCTCGCTCAGCAAAGTCTGCCGTTCGATTGGGCGGCCCAGGTGATCGACAAGGGTGACTGTTTTCATGGGTGCTCCTACAGGCTGCCGCGCCGGAAACCGGCAGTGATGCGGACGTTGCGGTCATGGGACTCGTCGTCCCGCTCATGGCTCGAAGTGGGGTTGCGGGGCACGCGGATGGAGCCGAAACGCTCCTGCTCCTGTGAGGCCGCGTTCACGGCCAGGAAACAGGCCCAAGCCCGGTCGGCGTGTCCCTCGGCATCGCTCTCCGCCACAAAGCGCGGGCTGCCCGTGGGGCCGACCACCCGCTGGAGCTTGTGCAGGTCCGCCCGTACCTCTTTGTCGCCCAGGGGAATGCGGATGCGTTTGTCCTCGAAGGTTTCCTTGCCTGCCGTGGCCAGGGTGAGCTTGTTCGGGCCGGTGAACAGCACGCCCTCCACGCGCAAGCTGCCGTGCCGTGCCTTGGCGTCCTCCACGGGCTTTTCGCCCATGCCTGTCTGGTCCATGCCGCAACGAACGACGCGGTAACGCTCGAACACGGCGTCGAGCAGGCGGTCCTGCTCGGCAAAGGGGATGCGCCGCCGGGCGATGATCTCCCGCGTCCAGAGCACGTCGCCCACGGCCTCCAGAACCCAGATGACGAACAGGTCGCGCCGCGCGCCGATGTCCACCCCCACAAAGCACGGCCCGCCCGCGTAGCCCTCCGGCTGTCCGGCGCGGTCATGCTCGCAGGTGTTGATCAGCTCGTAGGACAGCCAAGCCGAGGACTCGTCGAGCCATTGCAGCTCGAACTCCTGCAGCCAGGCGTCTTCGTCGCCGCAGCCCTCGCGCAGCTCGGCTATGTTGCGCTCCAGGCCTTCGGCAACGGCCTGGTGGATGTCCACGATGTGGCGGCTCCAGCGGTCGTTCTTGCCCGTGACCAGGTCGTAGAATTTGTTGCCCTTGCCGTTTGGCGTGCTGACCACGCGCAGCTTGAGACCGGGCTTGGAGATGACCGGGAAGAGCGCCTTCCAGATGGCGCGGGAATCCTTGTGGAAGGCGAATTCGTCGAGCAGCACGTTGGCCGAAAAGCCGCGCGCCGTGTCCGGATTGGCCGGCAGGGCGGTGACGCGGGAGCCGTGGCGCATGATGACCTCAAGGGCCTTGATGCTGGAGCCGTCCTCGTAGCGATAGCCGGAGTCGCCCTCCACGGCCTCGAAGGCCGCGCCCATGGCCCGCAAATGCAGCTTGAGCCCTTCGTCCATGGCCTCCTTGGCCTGGCGTTCCCCGCGCGAAAGGATGACCCAGCGCGTGCGCGTGCCGGCCACGTCGTGGGCCAGGATGTCCTCGGCGATCTCCAGGGTGTTGGTGAACGTCTTGCCCGTCTGGCGGGCGAACATGCCCACCTTGAAGCGCGCGGGATCGTCGATCCAGCGGCGCTGGAACGGGTACAGGATACCGCTCATGCTTCGCCCCGATAGATGGCCCGGACGCGCTCCAGCACCTGCTCCGGCGTGAGGGCGGCGTCGCGCTTGGCCTCGCCCGTGGCCGCATCAACGGCCTTGTCCAGCTTGGCCTCGGCGTCCTTGCGGGCCTGCTCGCGGATCTTGCCGATCAGCTCGGCGTCGGCCTTGCTGGCGCGCGAAAGATGGTCGAGCGCCTTGCCCAGCAGCATGGCGCCCTGAGGGTCCAGGGCGACGGACTTGGCATCCTCTCCCCCTTCGCCGTCCTCGTTGATCTTGAGCAGCAAGTCGAGGATCGCGCCGTGCATCAGCTCCACGTTGAGCCGCGTGGTCTTGGACTCCGGGGCCGCTCCCAGCTTGGTGATGAGCGCCTCGGCCACTTCGCGCGAACGGCGCAGCTTCTCGCCCACCTTGTCCAGGTGCTGCTTGTAGCGGCCCAGGGCCGAGCGGGAGACCTCCGCGCCCAGCTGGCGCAGATGCTCGGTGATCTCCGTGAGGGTGCGGCCCTGCTCAAGGAGCGCGCCGATCTGCTCGCGCAGCTCCGGCGGCAGGCGCTTGACTGTGGACTTGCGCGGCATGGCCTACGCCTCCGGCTCTGGGCGTTTGACGCCGGGCACAGTGGCGCGACCGGCGGCCACGTCCAGGCCGCGCGCGGTGAGCGTGGCCACGGTGATGCCGGAGCTCCGGCCAATGGTCAGCAGACCAAGCTCGGCCAGCCAGGCCAGGTCGCCCTCCAGCTTGTCCATGGCCACAGTGTGGCCCATGGCCTCCAAGGCCGGGCGCAGCACGTAGGCGTTGGCGCGGTAGCCGGGGTCTTCGGTCAGCACGCGCAGAATGACCAGGCGGCGGTCCTCGTTCAACAGGCGTTCAAAGCTGTTCACGCTACCTCCTCAAATGGTGTTCCATGAGCAGGGACACCTGCCTCGACATGGCGTGCTGCTGATCCTTGAGCCCCTGGATCATCGCGGTCAGAGCCTTGATCTCCCCGCGCAAGGTCTCGTCGGCCTTGTCCACCTCGGCCAACTTGTCTTTGGGCGCGGCCTGGGACACGGCCTGGTGCAGCTCACCGCTGCTGGCCTCCTGTTTGCCGAGCCGCTCGTCGACCTGTTTGCGGCAGACCTTGCGGCAGTCCTCGCATTCCTCGCGGGTCATGAACTTGCGCACGAGCATCCACAGGACGATGGTGCCCACGCACTGCACCACGGCCCCAAGCATGGAGAACACTTGCAGCCAAGGCCCGAGGGCGTTGCCGATGTCGGCGATGTTCACGGGCGGGCCTCCTGGTCATCAGTGGTTCTTGGCAGCCCCAGCGCCCACTCGCGCAGGGCCAGGTACTTGGCCGTGGTGTCGCGGCAGATGCGGGCGTTGTCGCGGTTGACGGCTAGCACATCCTCCGGCGTCACTCCGCCTTGTTGAAACTCCCCGGCTTGAGCGGCCGGTAGGCTTCCGGCTTCTCCGTCAGGGCCGGGGGCGGAGGCGGCACCGGCTGGATCACCGTGGCCGAAGCCCCAGGCTTCGTTGTACAGCCCCACCCACTCATGGCCAAAAGTGCAGCGGCCATCAGCAACAGCAACAGATTGCGACGCATGGGCTATCCTTTGGTTTGTGATTGCGCGGCCCTGGGCCGCAATGGTTGCGCGGGCCGTGGCCAGGTCTTCGGCCAACTGATCGCGGCGGATGATCTCGGCATCCACGATGCGCCGGGCCGTGTCGCTGGCCAGGCGGTTGGCATCCGCTTGCGTCTGGCGCAGCTCGGCCAAAGCCTTGTCGCCCCCGGCCTTTGCCGTGGCGTGGCCGTAGCGGTAGCCGCCCCAGGCGCAGGCCAGGCAGAGCAGCAGCACGGCGAGCGCGCCGCCAAGGCCCAGGGCCAGCTTGACGGCGGGTTTGGTGAGGTCGAGGGGGATCATTGTGCGACCTCGCAGAGTATGCCCGGCCCCCACACTAGGTACCTGGATTGACGCCGGAGCAGGATTTGTCTGGGATAGTCCGTATTTTCGCGCTTCGCGGCGATGGACCGCCCGGCGTTGACGCTGGCGACGTGCTCCCAGCGGCCGGAGTCCAGGCCCTTACGCTTGGCCAGCGCCTGGTCACGCTGCACCCAGCCGAGGCCGCCGTTGTAAGCGGCCAGGGCCATGGCCCAGGCATCACACGGGGTGGCGGCGCGGATGCGCTTGAGCTGCGCCAGGTCGTAGGCCACCAGGGCGCGGATGGCCCAGCCGGGGTTGAAGGGTTCCGCCGGGCCGAGGTCCGGGCGGTTGCGGCCCATGTCCGCCGCCGTGGATGGCATAAACTGTCCCAGGCCACGCGCGCCCACAGGCGAGACGGCTTGCCGGTTCCACCCGGACTCCTGTTCGATTTGAGCCGCGAACACGGCCACCGGGGCGGCAAGGCCCGCCTCCGCGCGCGCGGCGCGGATGATCTGGCCGCGGTACTTGAGGGCGGCTGCGGGGATGCGCTCGGCGGCATGGGCGCGGGCCTGCAGGGAAAACACCACAAGGAGGACCACGCAGCCCCCCCATAACGAGATAAGGACCAACTGCAGCAGCTTGAGGTAGGGGTCGGTATCGTACTCGTCCATTTCTCCCCCCACCTACAGCGCCAGGGCCACGGCCAACATGCAGGCGCAGATGATGGCCGCGCGACGCGCGCACGCAATCAGGAATGGCAACTCACAGCCGAGGGCGAAACCGTAGTCCGGCTTGTCATCCTCGAAATTGTCCACGTTGCGCCAGTCGACGCGGAGGTATCCGCTGGGCTTGGCGTAGGGGAAGGCTGCAACGTCGAGGAGGTAGCCCAGGCAGCCGCCAGCGGCCACGCCGCCGAGCTTGTACATGAGGACCGGGGCTTGGTGCGGCGCCATGGCCGCCACAATCAGCAAAAGCGCGGTGGCCAACAGGTTGGGCAGGGTCATGCGCGGGGACTTGCGGCGCAGCCAAGCGGACAGGGACTTGAGCGTGTTCATTTTGCCTCCGCGTTCGCCTCTCCCCTTTGCCCCGCCACCGGCCGGGACCATCCAGACCGGCGGCGGAGCGCGACAAGGAGAAGCGTCAATCGCGCGGTTCACGCGCGTGCGAAGGCCACACTAGGCGGGTGGCGAGGCCGGGTCTTGTAACCGGCGTTACTATCGGCGGGAGGGGCCGGAGGCTAGAAACGGCAAGGGCCGCCCAAAGGGCGGCCCGGAGAGAGGAGACATTAGTTAGATGGCTGCAACCATGGTTTGGAGTGCTTCTTGTGTTTGCGCCATGACGAAAGATACTTCCGGGCCAACTCAGGGGACTCGACAATTAAAAGATTTTCGGCGTTTCGA
Organism: Humidesulfovibrio mexicanus; assembly: GCF_900188225.1. Lineage (NCBI taxonomy): Bacteria > Pseudomonadati > Thermodesulfobacteriota > Desulfovibrionia > Desulfovibrionales > Desulfovibrionaceae > Humidesulfovibrio > Humidesulfovibrio mexicanus. The sequence continues at coordinate 22,415 of NZ_FZOC01000005.1, forward strand.
GTCTCCGCAGACTTGGTGAAGTTGTAGCTTCCCGTAATTACGATCCTGCGGTCCAGCACCATAACTTTGTTGTGGGCAATGGCGTGTCGGCTATCAATATAAACCGGGATTCCCGCCTCGGCGAGGGCTCCGGCCTTTGTGCCACGTGCCTTGCGCTGGCTTCTGTCCAAGATGGCCTCAACATGGACACCACGATCGGCAGCGGCCAAAAGGGCAGAGGCTATCTCCGGGGAAGTGAACCCATACGCCTGCACGAAGATGGATTTGCGTGCCTGCTCGATATGCCGGAGCAAGGCTTGCTGCGCCCCGCCACGCGGGCTAAAATAGACTTCCGCCGAAGTGTCGTGAAATACAACCTCGGCGGCTAACGCCTGTGAGGGCAACCAAACCACGAGGAACAGAGTAAATAGACGAGTGGAGAAGGGCACGGCATCACTCCGGTGCGGCTAACATATCCACCACGGGATGACCTAAGCGGCCAGCGCGGGGAAGATGGTGGTGGGATGAGGCGGCTAGTCTCGGATATCGACGATGAAATCCTGGTCGGCTAGGGCTGCTGGCCGATCAAAGAACAAAGACTGGCAAGGTTCTTTGGGCACGATCAGGGCTGTGCCGTCCGCGTCGATGCCAATCCGACAGACATGCCCGTGCGCCCTATACTTCCCAGGCACCAACTGGTTCTCGTCTTTTACCTGGAATACCAGCCACGTCACCTGAGGCCAATCTGGCAGGTGCGTCCCGGCTCCAACGTGATACGGTCGGTCCGGCTCCACCTGCTGGAATTCCAGCGCTGACCAATACTTCACCAGCCCTGGGCAGTGCGCCTCTATCTTCGGTAGCACCCGGCGCAGTAGCTCGACAGTGTGCGGTGGCGTGTCTGACGGCAGGGTCATCGTCAGATTTTTTTGCTCTTTTTCATCAACGCCACAACCAGATACCCCACAAAATACTAGTAGAAGAACCAGGGCAGAAACAGCTTGCACACCCTTCACGCCCTCCCTCCTCCAGCTACTCAGCCAACTTTTTTCTTCCCGGCGCTGGATTGCGCCAACAAAGCACCCATCGTTTCCAAGTTCCGTTGCGCGTCGTCCGGGCAGTGCCGGTAGTTGTCAAGCAGCGCCGCCTCGCGGGGGGTGAGCTTGATCGACGGCAAGTCCCCATCCCCAAGGAGCAGCCAACTGCCGTCAACCCCGAATTCAGCAACAATCGTTTTTAAAAAATCAGCGTCCGGCTGCCGCTCCCCCTTCTCGTAGCGGATCAAAGTCATTCGGCTTACCCCCAGGAGGACGGCAAAATCCTCCTGCCGCATCTCCCCACGGATAAACGCAATGCGACCGCCAATGGTGTCGAGAGAGAGAATCTTTTTTTGAATCATACCCATTCGAGAGCTTGACAAAGTAACCATTTGGGTACATCGTCTGACCAACACACATTCGGCACACGCCCACACACTTACTAGCCACAAAGGGAATTACCGTATGATTCCGAGAACCTCCCAGGACGTGAAAAAGGAATTTGAGCGCAAGGGCATCTCCGTTGCTTCTTGGGCCAGGGCCAATGGCTTCGAGACCAACCTGGTCTTCGAAGTTCTCTCTGGCCGCAAGAAAGGTGTGCGCGGTCAGAGCCACAAGATCGCCGTGAAGCTGGGTCTCAAGGCGGGCGAAATCATCGAGGACCATGACATCGCCACCGCCATCAACATGTAGGGCGAACTCCATGCGGCTTGGCAATCTTCTACACGGCGGCGCGGGGGTGTGCAATGTCTAAGCGCACGCCCAATCTTGCCCCTGGGATGGTGCAACTCACCCTTCCCTTGTCAAGCCTGCCCTCGCAAAAGCTGAAAGCTGGCTCACTGCGTACGTCCGAGACCGTCAAGGAGGCCCTGCGCCAGGCGCTGCGCTCCTGCGGACTCTCCCGCGAGACCGTGGCCGACGAGCTGACCCGCCTCACCGGAGAGAACGTCTCCATCCATCAGATCAACAACTGGACGTCCACCGCCAAGGAGGACCGGTCCATCCCGCTGGAGCAGCTCGCGGCCCTCACCATCGTAACCGGTGACGCCGGGCTGGCGCGCGCCGCGCTGGAGTGCTCCGGGTGGAGCGTGCTGGCCCCGGAGCAGCACGCCTACTACGAGCTGGGCCGCATGACCGCCGAGGACCGCACGCGCCACCGGAAGAAGCGCGATCTGCTGGAACGCATCAAGGCCTAGGAGGACGACTTGAAAGACAACACCATCTCATCCGCCCGCCGCGCGCTGCGCGTGCTCAAGATCCTCAAGGGGCACACCATCACCGGGATCTCGAACAAGGAGATCTCCGAGTCCCTTGGCGAAAGCCCCGTGAACGTGAGCCGCGCCCTGGCAGAGCTTGAGGCCGAGGGCCTGGCCACAAAGCTGGACAACGGCCGCTGGGCCCACAGCGTGGCCATGCTGCAGATATCCGCCGCGCACACCGCCCATATGGCCAGCTTGCAAGACCGCATGTCCGAGATCAACCAACGCGTCGCCGCAGGGGCAACGCGCTAACACGACAAGCGACAAGGAGAAACCATGACAGCGCCAGAGACCATCAAGACCGACAACGGAAAGAGCTTTCTATCCAAAACCTTCGGGGAGTTGCTTGGCGAGCTAAACGAGCGGGGCTCCGGGACTCTCTCGTTCACGAGGGGCGATGGCGGGGCGCTGGCTCTGCTGACCACAGACCCTCGCATGATCGAGATTCTTGAGCGCCTGCGTGAGTTGGCTACGCCGCTGCACGAGGAGGACGACCATGCAGGAAATTAGCATCGAACGCCTCCACGCCATTCTTGAAAGTGAGGCCGTCATGGACGTGATCCATGACCTTGGCAGGAATCCGGCCATCAAGCCCGTCCTGGCGGACCGCGCCCACGAGGCGCTCCAGGTCGCGGCAGAGTTGGCCGAAAACGCCAAGAAAGACCTCTCGGACGAGGCCCTGACAGGCATCGCCATCGCCGCCGTGCGGAGCATAGACCCCGAACAGGACGAGTATCATTTGCATCACGTCCTCGTCAGTTGGCTCGGCCCCGACAATGTGCCGAACAACCAGCGGTTCTCCTGGGAACCCAAGGGCAAGCCCGGCAAGATGAATCTGGCCACCCCGCCGGCCTTTGATCCTAACAAGGCTTCCATGGTCGGCGACCCGTCCGCGTGGCGCGAAGGCCTGAAGAACGGCCCGAACGTTGGCCGGATTGAGGCCATCCCCGACATCACCCCAGAGCGCAGCGCGGAGCTGCTGCAGACGCAGAACACCATGGCGGTAGCCGACCAGGCCGTGATGGACATGGCCCCTGTGTCCGAGGCTCTGGGGCGCATCAAGGCCGCCGAATTCTTTCGACACGTCGGAGATATTATCGTCGCGCAGACCTTCGTCGACCTTCGCAACTCAAAGAGATACAAGGACTACCCAATTAAGGACGCGGAGGGAAACCTTCGACGCTGTCAGAACTTTGAGGAGTTCTGTCAGCTCGCGTTCGGCAAGTCCTATACGCGCTGCTACGAACTCTCAAAGAATCTGCACCTCCTCGGCCCGGACCTCTACGAGTCCGCCGAGCGTATCGGCTTCAAGGCCCGCGACTACGCCGCCCTCAAGGCCCTGCCCGAGGCCGAGCAGGAGATCGTCAAGACCGCCCTGGCCGCAGAAAGCAAGGAGCAGGTGCTGGACATCCTGCAAGACCTGGCCGCCCGGCACCAGAGCGAACGCGCCGCCACCAAGAAGCAGACCGAGGACATGAAGGCCGACCTGGACGCCCGCGACAAGCTCTTGGCCGACAAGAGCGAGCGCCTCGACAAGATCAGCATGGAGCTGGAGAAGCTCAAGAGCCTGCCCGCGAACAAGCGCGAAGTGCTGCGCCTGGAGCAGGAGCAAGCCGCCGCCAAGAAGCTGACCACCGCCGTGATGGAGGCACAGGCCGCCGTCAATGCCTTCCTCGTGCAGCTGGCCGAGATCAAGGAGGCCGAGGTCAGCGCCTACACCAAGGAGCACGCGGACCATACCGCCTCGTGGTTCTGCCAGCAGGTGCAGTACGCGCTGCAAGAGAACGGCATTCAGGCGGACATGGCGGAAATCATGCTGCCCGAATGGATGCGCGACCAGGCCAAGCAAAGCCCGGTGGACCAGGAGGGCAGGTAGTCATGGGGCTCTACAAGGAAATGCCCAGGACTGTCCGCGCCGTGGACGCCGAAACCGTGTTCGCGCAGGCGACTACCGCCTGGGGCAACCTCCCGACATGGTTTCGCGCCGCCTACGAGGACGGCGACGTGCTCATCGGCGCGACGAGGATTCTCCTCCATCTCGACAAGGGCAATTGGCTGGAGGTCAGCTCCGGCGACTATATCATCTGCGACGGGGACCGCGCCTTCCGAGTGATCAGCGCTGCCAAGTTCCAAACGGCCTACAAACTCGTTACGGAGGCCTAGCGTGAAAGCGGACCTGGGCGAACTGGACCTCCTGCGCGAGCTGGCCACGCGGCTTGGCGCGGCCCCGCACGGCGGGCGGACGGCCCTGGTGGACAAGGCGGCGCGGACCCTGTGCTGCTCCCGTCAGGAGGTCTACCGCCGCTTGAAGGATGTCGGGTTCGACTCAGGCCGCAAAAAGCGCGCGGACCGTGGCAGCAGCATGGTCACCAAGGAGGTGGCCATGCAGGCGGCGGCCCTGGTCCAGGGCGCACGGCGCAAGACCGGCAAAAAGACCATGCCCCTCACCGAGACCTTGGAAATCCTGCGCGAGAACGGTCGCGGCTCCGTGGACGCAGAGACCGGAGAGGTCCGGCTGCCCGATTCCGCCGCCACGCTTTCGCGCGCAATGCGGCGGCATGGCTGCCACCCGGCCATGTTGCAGCAGGGCAAGCCGCACACGCACATGCAGAGCCTGCACCCGAACCATGTGTGGCAGGTGGACGCCAGCATGTGCGTCATCTTCTACCTGCCGAAGCAGGGTTTGCAGATCATGCCCGAGGGCGTGTTCTACAAGAACAAGCCCTTGAACATTGAGCGGGTGTCGCAGGAACGCGTGTGGCGCTACGTGGTGACGGATCACTACTCCGGAACGCTCTACGTCCGTTACGTCCAGACAGCGGGCGAAACATCGGAAAACCTCGCGGAAACGTTCCTGCAAGCCATCCAGAAACGCGAGCAGAATGACCCCATGCATGGGGTGCCCAACAACTTGATGATGGACCTTGGCTCGGCCAACACCTCGCACCTGTTCCTGAACTTGCTCAAAAATCTTGGCGTTACGCCTCTGGTGCATACGCCGGGGAACAGCCGCGCCAAGGGGCAAGTGGAGCAGGCGCAACAGCTGGTGGAGACGCAGTTTGAAGGGCGCCTGTCCTTCATGCGCATCGAAACCGTGGAGCAGCTCCAGGCTGCGGCGGACCGCTGGCGCTGCCACTACAACGCCTGGGCTGTCCATTCCCGCACAAAGCAGACCCGCAACGCCCTCTGGCTCACCATCACCGAAGACCAGCTGCGCATCGCGCCAAGTATGGAACTGTGCCGCGAGCTGGTCACCACCAGGCCGGTGGACGCCACGGTGCGCGCGGACATGAGCATCACCCACAGCGTCAAGGGCTTTGGCCGCAAAACGTACGACCTGCGGTACCTGGCCGGGCTGGTGCCCGGCATGAAGGTGAGCGTGGTGGTCAACCCCTACAAGGCCCCGGCGGTGGACGTGGCCGTGAAGGACGAGCGCGGCGACGAAACCATCTGGACCGTTGAGCCGGTGCAGATGACCGAGGCGGGCTTCCGCGCGGACGCGGCCGTGTGGGGCCAGGAGCACAAGGCCCTGCCGGACACCGTGGCCGACAAGCGCACCAAGGAGATCGAGGCCGCCGGGGTTGTGGCCGGGCGCAAGACCGGCGTGGCGCCCTACGGCCTCGACATCGAGGCGGACATCACCGCCGCCCCGGCTCCGGCATACATCCCCCGCCGTGGCCGTGACCTGGGCCTGGACGCCTCCCGCCGCGAGATTCCGCCCCTGTCCCACGTGGAAGCCGCAAAGCAGCTCAAGGCCCGCCTGGGCCAGGAATGGACCGCCGAACGCTATGCCTGGCTTGTCCAGCGTTACCCGGACGGCGTTCCCGCTGAACAGGTCGACGACATCGCAACGCGCCTTGCCGCGCCGGAGACCCCGGTCGGCGCGGTGCTCAAACTCGTTGCCGGAGGCACGGCATGCTGAACTTGAAGACGATCATCGACGGCTTGGAAGGCGTGTCCCAGCGCATGGTGGCCGACGCATGCGGCTTGAGCCCTGCGGGATTTTCCGAGCTGGTGAACCGGGGCGCGTGGCCAAAACGCAAGGGCATGGGCGAGGTCCGCGGGCTCATCGTGGATTTCCTGCTGGCCCAAGGCGTGCCGCGCGAGAAACTTGAAGACGCCTTTGTGCGCATGGGCGTGCGCAAACGCGAGACCAACTATTGCCACCAGGCCGTTTCTGCGGCCGCAGCACCCAAGGAGGAGGAGACCACCATGCTCTTGAGGCGACAAGGACTGTTCCCCGAAACCAAGCGGCACTTCCGCCTGACCCGAAACCCCTTCATCAACGACGTGCAGGACCCGGCTGACGTGTTCATGAGCCAGGACATCCGCTACGTGCGCGAGGCCATGTACGCCACGGCGCGCCACGGCGGGCTCATGGCCGTGGCCGGAGAGTCGGGCTCGGGCAAGACCATCCTGCGCCGTGACCTGCTTGAGCGGCTGCAGGGCGAGGGCCGCCCCGTGCTGGTCATCGAGCCGTATGTGCTCGGCATGGAGGACACCGAGCGCCTGGGCAAGACCCTCCGCTCCACGCACATCGCCGAGGCCATTCTGCGCACGGTGGTGCCGTTGGAAACCGTGGCCGCCAGCCCGGAGGCCAGGTTCCGCCAAGTCCACCGGGCGCTCTCCGCCAGCAAGCGCGCGGGCAACTCGCACGTGCTCATCATCGAGGAGGCGCATGATTTGAGCACGCCGCTCTTGAAGCACCTCAAGCGCTACATCGAGCTGACGGACGGCCTGGCATCGCTGCTCGGCATCCTGCTCATCGGCCAGACCGAACTCAAGACCAAGCTCAGCGAGAGCAACTACCAGGTGCGTGAGGTGGTCCAGCGCTGCGAGCTGGTGGAACTGCCCCCACTGCGCAACGACGATCTGCACGCCTACCTGCGCTTCAAGTTCTCACGGGCGGGCGTGGACGACTTGGCCAAGATAATCAGCGACGACGGCATTGAGGCCCTTCGCGCCCGGCTGACCGTTCAGCACCCCAGCCAGCGCAGCCGGGACGGCGTGAGCCTTTGCTACCCGCTCGCGGTCGGCAACTTCATCGTGGCCGCCCTGAACACCGCCGCTGAGCTGGGCGTGCCTATCGTCAACGCGGACGTCATCCGCTCCGTGTAAACCAAGCCCAAACGAGGAGACCACCATGCTTGCAGAAAAGATTCGCAATGCGCGCAAGGCCCTTTCCGCCCTGGGCGGTCAGGTGAGTGAGGATGCATGGGCCGCCATCAAGTGCATCCAACACGAATTGGACGATGCTGGCGACCAGGCTGAAGAGATTGAACGCAATTGGCCCACCCCGCGCGATGGGACCATTGTCTACAACCCCATAACCACCTCGGCCGAGGCCTAGGCATAAGGAGCAATGATGGAAGGTTACATGGAAAACGCCCAGGGGCACCAGGTGCCGCTGGCCCAGGTGCAGGAAATCGACAAGGCTCGGCACGAGCTGGTGATGGAGAAGGTGGCCAAGGCCAAGGCCATGCGCAAGGCCTTGGCCGAACTCAAGGCCGAGATCATGGACGACGTGGGCGCGTTCATCCAGCTCAGCGCCGAGAAGTACGAGGTCAAGGTGGGCGGCAACAAGGGGAACGTGTCCCTGCTGTCCTTTGACGGCCGCTACAAGATCGTCCGGCAGGTGGCCGAAAACATCACCTTTGACGAGCGCCTGCAAGCCGCCAAGGCCCTCATCGACGAATGCCTGCGCGACTGGACCAAGGACGCCCGCAGCGAGATCCAGGCCATCATCGACCAGGCCTTCCAGGTCGACAAGGAGGGCAACCTCTCGACCTCGCGTGTGCTCGGCCTGCGCCGCCTGAACATCACCGACGAGCGCTGGCTGCGGGCCATGCAGGCCATCGGAGACAGCATCCAGGTCACGGGCACCAAGCCCTACGTGCGCGTCTACGAGCGCCGGGACAACGGCTCCTACACCGCCATCCCGCTGGATATGGCGGCGGTCTAAACCCAACTCCAAGCGACAAGGAGAATACCATGAGCAGCAGCGAGCGCAAGCCGTTCAAAATCAACGTGAGTTACGAAAAGGACCAAGACGTCATCGTCTACGCCGAGTCGCTTGAAGACGCCTTGGAGATAGCCAGGGAAGCCGCTCATTCCGGTGAACTGCAAGACTTCGCCCCGGAGGAAAGCATGCAGGGCGGCAAAGAGCCGATGGAAGAGATCACCGTCGATGGCGGATACTCCGAGGGTGGTCAGGTGAAGATCATGGTCGGGGCTGTGATTGAGGACGTCCCCCACGTCAGCGAGGCCAGCCATGCCTAAGCAAGCCCGCGAAATCACCCCCGAGCGTGTGGCCGCCTTCGAGGCCGCCATGGAACGCATCCGCACCGTCACCGGCGCCCGCACACAGGTGCAGCTGGCCGAGGCCCTGGATATCCGCCAGTCCTCCATCTCCGACGCCAAGCGCCGGGCCAGCATCCCGGCCGAGTGGCTGCTCAAGCTCCAGCGCAAGCACCAGGTGTTCGCCGATTGGTTCCTGACCGGCGAGGGCCCGCGCGAGACCACGGGCGGTGCTTCAGCCCGCGTGGAAGAGCTGGAGCAGGAACTGCACCGGGTGATGCGCGAAACCGAGAGCTTGTCGGACATGATCCGCGAGGCCCTGGTGCATTCGCGCACCACGCTCGACGACCTCATCGAACTCAAGGGCACGAGCCGCGACATGCTCGTGCAGGCCCAGAAAAGGATCAAGGAACTCTCCTCCCGGCTGCGCGACGTGGACGCCGAAGTGGCCGCCCAGAACTTCACCATGTAACCATGTAAAATAGGAGCGAAAACAATGACCAAGAAAGACCTTATCGCCAAGATCGCCGAGGAGTCCGGGGACAGCAAGGCCACCGTGGAGCGCGTGCTCGACAGCCTGGGCAGCGTTGCCGCCGCTGAGTTGCTGGGCGGCGGCGAGGTGCCCCTGCCCGGCCTGGGCAAGCTCAAGGCCAAGGAATGCAAGGCGCGCGAGGGCCGCAATCCGAAGACCGGCCAGCCCTTGCAGATCGCCGCGCATACTGCGGTCAAGTTCGTGGCCGGCCAGGAACTCAAGGACGCCCTGAAGGGCTAGGGGGCGGCCGTGGCGACAGTGACCATCACCATCAAAGACACGGAGCAAGAGACGGTCGACTTCGAATTGGATTTCAAACCGCCTCTCAAGGATGAAGATACCATGACGAAAGCCCAGTATGCCGCGGGCATCATGATGGAGGCCGTCACAAAATTCTCAACGCAATCGTAGCGAAACCGCCCCGGCCTGCGGGCCGGGTGCGGTCGGCCGGGCGTGGTGGCCCGGTCCTGATGAGCAGCCGACAACCGACAGGAGAAGACCATGGGACACGAGCGCATCATCGAGAAAATCCGCAAGCTGCTGTCGCTTTCCAAGTCCGACAACGAGCACGAGGCGGCGACCGCAGCGGCGAAGGCCCAGGAGCTGCTGTCCCAGTATAACCTCTCCATGTCGGACATCCCCGCCGGTGATGACGGCCGAATCCACGCGGATACAGCCAAGACAAGGACGCGGCAGCGCCTGGAGAAGTGGGCGATGTCCTTGGCGTACCACACGGCCAAGGCGTTTGATTGCGCCTACTATCACTCCTGGGAGGGCAACACCTGTTTCGTCGGTGTCGGCGCAGACCAGGAAGTCTGTGCCTGGACGTTCGGCTACCTCTACAAAACGATGCTGAGCATGGCGTCCAGACATATGCGATCGCCCCAGTGCCGCCGACTTCGGAGCAGCCGCAGCAAAAGCCTCGCCCGCGAATCGTATCTCCGTGGAGTGGTGCTCACTGTTTCCGGCAGGTTGATGGCCCAGCGCACGCGCACGCCCGTGACTCAAACTGATTTGGTCCCTGTCAAAATGGACGCCATAGAGGCCGCCATGCCCGACGATTTACGGTCCAGCAGCCTGGAGTTCAAGAAGGTCCGCGCTGCCGACCTGGAAGCAGGCATGACTGATGGTTTAAATGTGCCTCTTTCGTCGCCGCTCAAGGGAGCAAGGCAGCTTGAAATCACCGCTTAACCTGCAACCGCTAGCACAAGGAGAGCACCATGAGCGCCAGCGAGAAGCCCGAGATACCCGCCCCCCCCGCCACGCAAGCCGTTCCGACTCCCGAGGAACTGATCCAGCGTTGTATGGATAGGGCGACCAAGATCACTTACCGCAAGCGTCAGGGTAAGAAGGGCACCTCCATCACCATCAGCTTCAGTAAGTAGAGGTAGCTAATGACAACTGGTGCCGTTCCTCGTTTCATCGTCGCTCGCGCAGCTGGTGACTCCGTGATCCTGCGCGACACCGAAAAGAAGCGCCTGGCCGCCATCATCCCCCGTGATTGCAGCCTACCCGAGGACAAGGCCGAAGCTGCCGCCGTCAACATGGCCGAGGTCTGCGCCGAAGCACTCAACCGCAAGTATGCGGCATTCATGGCCCAGCGCCAAAAGGAGGCTTAGATGGCCGTACCCGCTCGCAACCTTGCGCCCTACAAGGGCAAGCTCATCAAGATCATCCACGTGGCCAAGCGCAGCCTGGGTCTGTCTGATGAGGACTACCGCGCCATGCTCCAGGCGCAGACCGGCAAGACCAGCTGCTCGGACATGAGCATGAGCGAGCTGGAGGCGGTGGTCGATCATTTGAGGAGTCGTGGCTTTAATGCCCCGGCCAAGCCCGCCAGCAAGGCCAAGACGAAGCGCTTGGCGGACGATCCGCAGTCGCGGAAGATCCGCTCGCTTTGGCTCACCCTGCGCGACATGGGCGCGATCCAAGACAGCAGCGAGGCGGCCTTGGCCGCGTTTGTGAAGCGGCAGACCAAGGTGGAACGCCTGGAGTGGCTGAACGGCTACCAGGCCGGTCTGGTCATCGAGAGCCTCAAGAAGTGGGTAGATCGCGTGGAGGGATCATAATGGCCACACCTCGCGAAATCGGCATGGAGCTGCTGCGAGACTTTGCGGACAAGCTCGCCAAGCAAGTGCAAGACGAGCTCGGCATCAGCGCAGCCAAGGCCAAAGCGTTTGCCGAAGATGCTGCTGGCAGGCTTGCGGACGATTGGGGAGGACAAACGGTGTACCTACCCATGGACATGATCGGACGTCGCAGCACCCGGAATAAGCAGATCTACCGCGAATTCAATGGTGACAATCAGTCGGAACTTGCCCTCAAGTACGGCCTTTCAAGGCAGTGCATCTACCGCATTATCAAGGAGCAGGGCGAGCTACGCATGCCCAAGCAAGCTTCGCTTCTTAACCTTGACGTGACTTCGCCGCAGGATCACGATCGCGCCTGATTTTCCGTTTCACATACTGCAACACCATTTCAAATGTGGCCGTCCCACCTCAGCCCGGATCGTCCCGCCAAGTCCCATTTATCACGTCAGCCTGTCTCAGTTATCCTGACGGGGATCACCGCGTGGCGCGAAAGGCGGGGGCAGCGATGCGAACGGGAGCCCTTCTACATTTTTCCGGCGGTTGCGCAGAGTCTTCCCGAACCGTTTCGGGTCAGCTTTGCACAGGCGGGCAGAGCACCGCCGCACCGCAGCTGGGTGGCCTGGGAAATTGCGTCGAATGGTCTTTTTCAGGGCGGGGTTCCGGGGGTGGCGCTCCTGGTGCGTGTTCCAGGTTCGCCACCCCCGGATGGAGGGTCGGCGGGGGCTTTATGCCTTTTCGAAGGCGGCGAGGTTGGCGGCAATGGACTGTGCGAGGCGCGCTCCGGCTGGTTTGCCTTGGCTGCGGCCCAGCACGCACAGGGCGGTTCGGCAGCAGCTGGCGGCCAGTTCCGGGCGGCCGGCCTGGGCGTAGGCCATGCCCATGGAATTGCGCGAGTGCGCCTCCAGCAGGGAGCTTCCGCATTCGCGCGAGAGGCGCAGGGCGTCGGAGAGGTGCAGCAGTGCCTGTTCCGTGGCTCCTGCGCGGCGGGCGCGCAAGGCCAGCTTGTTGTACAGGGTGATTGCGTCGAGTTCCGGCATGATGCGCCTCCTTGGTGCGCTGCGGGGCGGATCCCTAGAGGGCGGCCCGCGGTTCGGCCTGGATGGCGGGCGCGCTCGCCGGGACATGTTGCGGCATGGTGCGGCCCGTCACGTACTTGTGGTTCTTTTCGATCACGCGGTGCAGGCTGCTGTCGGGCTTGATGCGGCCATGCAGCAGGAAGAGCGCGTGCTCGAACGAACGCTTGGCCTCCTGGTGCCGATCGGAGCAGGACAGGATCACGCCGATGTTGTTGTGGATGCGCGCCTGCAGCACGTCGAACCCGCCAACGCCGCGCACGATCTCCAGGGCTTGCCGTTGCATGGCCAGGGCCTTGGCGGGCTCGTTCTGGTTCAGCATGGCCATGCCCTCGCGCCAGAGAAAGGCCGCGGTGCGCAGGGTGCGGCAGCGGCCGGAGCAGCCGCCGGAGCAACCGCTATGCATGTGCGGCCACCGTCTTGGCCCAGTCCATGACTTCGTCCTTGTCGGGATCGCCGTCGATTTTGAGGGAGCCGGTGACGAGCACGGCGCCAAGGCTTTCGGCCTTCTGCTCGATGGCGTCCACCGCACCGCAGAAGTGCGTGTAGCTGGAGTCGCCGCAGCCGAACACGGCCACCTTCTTGCCGGAAAGCCCGGCCTTGTCCAAATCGTCGTACAGGGGCACGAAATCGTCCTGCAGCTCAATGTCCTCGTCGCCCCAGGTGGAGCAGCCGAAAAGCAGCAGGTCGCAGCCGTTCGCCAGCCCCGCGGCGGAAACGTCGGACGCGTTCTTGATCTCGGTTTCCCAGCCGGCCTTGTTCAGTGCGGCGCCGACATGCCCGGCCACGGTCTCGGTGTTGCCGGTGGTGGATCCGTATACGATGAGCGCTTTGGACATTGTATTCTCCTTGTTGGGTTCCGTTGTCTGGACGAGTTCACTGATAGTGAAATTCAAAATCAATTGCAAGAGAAATGTGGCGCGCGCGGAAGAAATGTTTGCGCCAAAAAACAGTCCAGGCCCGCACCGGCTTATGGCCGGGCGGACCTGGATGGGGCGGGGAGGCCTGGAGGAGATTTAGGCGATATGCAGCCTGGGGTCGGCGTCCTGGCGAGTGGCCAGAAGCAGCCGCGCGGCCTCGTCCTGGGCCATGCGCGGGTTGGTGTGCCGCAGGCCGAAGTAGGCGCACATGGTGTCGAACAGCTCCGTGTTGTCCAGCAGCCGCGCGAGGTTCAGTTCCCTGGCGCGGTGGCCGTAGGCAAGCAGGGTCTGGTCCTCGGCCGTGTGGTTGGTGGAGGTGAAGCCCACGTTGCCGCGCCGCAGCCCGGCCTTGCCGTCCTTGGCCTTGGCGTTGCGGGCCAGCAGCAGGCCGATGGTGGCGTCGGGCTGGTACACGTAGTCCCCGGTGAAGCCGCCGTAGCCGGGCTCCATGGCGGCAAGGACCATCTCCGCCTCGTCGAGCCCTATGGCGAAGCCGGTGGACTCGGTGAGGATGTCTTGCGTCTGCTGGGCGTTTTTGCCCTTCAGCCGTCTGATGATGGCCTCGAAGGAGGCCTTGCCCGCGCGGTAGCTCCGCAGGGCGGCGGTGGCGTCGTTGTAGCTCGATCCGGTGCCGTTGATGCCCCAGCCCGAGTTGCCGTGGTCGGAGGTGACGATGACGAGCGTCTTGGGGTTCACGGCCAGGAAGGAATCGATGACGGCGAGGGTGTCGTCCAACTCCACCGTGTCCATGATGGAGGACCAGGCGTCGTTGGAGTGGCAGGCGTGGTCGATGCGGCCCGCCTCCACCTGGAGCAGGAAGCCGTTTGGATTCTTGGCCAGACGCCGCAGGGCCTGGGCGGTCATCTCCGGCAGGGTGGGCTGGGCCGAAAGAGCGGGATCGTTCAGGCGGTCCAGGTTGTAGGCCAGGTGCGAGGCCGAGAACAGGCCGACCAGGGGTTTTGCGGCGGCGGTCGCCGCCAGCAGCCCGGCGCGATCGGTCACGGTGTCGCACCCGGACCGCTGGAATTCCGCCAGGAGGTCGCGGCCGTCCTTGCGCTTGGCGGCGCTGAAGTGCCTGAACCCGCCGCCCAACAGCACCTCTGGCCGGAAGGCCAGGATTTCCGAGGCGATGTCGTCCTCAAGGTCGCGGTTGGTCTGGTGCGAGATCCAGGCCGCCGGGGTGGCGTGGGTGACGCGTGTGGTGGTGACCAGGCCAGTGGCCACGCCGCGTTTGCGCACCAGCTCGAAGATGGTCGTCAGGGGGCGGCCGTCGGGCAGGGCGGCGAGATGCCGGTTCGCGGTATGCACGCCGGTGGACCACGCGGCCGAGGCCGGGGCGGAGTCGGTGACGATGCTGGACAGGCTTGCCGTGGCCATGAGGCCCAGGGCGGACCGGGGATCGCGCAGCCGCGCGTGCAGGGCGGTGTTTGCGCGGCCGAACACCCCTGTGCGCACTTCGTGCATGGCCCGCACCACGCCTGCGGGCATTCCGTCGCCCACCACGAAGATGAGCCCCGGCCCCTTGGCGGTGTCGAAGTCGGCGTTGTTGGCCGCATGGGCCTGGCCGGGCAGCCCGGCGGGCAGAAGCGCGGCAAGCGCGCCCGCGCCCAGCAGGCCGAGCAGTTCACGTCTGGTCAGTCCGTTTTGCGCGCTGGAATCGGAATCGTTCATGGGCCCCTCCAGAATGTTTCTGGAAAGGCTGCCAGGGAACTGCGACAGGGCTGTGTCGCCACGGCGACATATTTACGCGGACCTACCCGGCGGAAAGAATCTCCCGCAGGGCTTCGGAGATGGACGCCTGGCTGTACGGTTTGGCCAGCACGCGCAGGATGTTGGGCGGCAGGTCCGGGGGCACGTCGCCGGTGTGCAGGCGACCGGAGATCATGACCACGGGCAGGCCGGGGTGCTCGAAAAGAAGCCGCCAGGCGAACTCCACGCCGTTTACCTGCGGCATGTCGAAGTCCGTAAGCACCACGTCGAAGCCGCCGGGGCGATCGGCCAGCAGGCGCAGGGCCTCCAGCGCGCTGGCGCAGCCGGTGACCTCGTACCCGAGTCTGCCCAGCACGCGGGGGATGGTGGCCAGCTGGTCGTCGTCGTCCTCCACGAACAGCACGCGGCCCTGGCCGGGGCGCACGTGCTCGGCCAGGGGCTGCTCTTCCTGGTCCAAGTCCCGCTGCTTGGGCAGGTAGATGTCGAAGCTGGTCCGCTCCCAGGGGATGCTGGATACGGCCACCGCGCCCTTGTGCGCCTTGATGATGCCGTGGACCACGGCCAGGCCCAGGCCCGTGCCTTCGGCCTTGCCCTTGGTGGTGAAGAAGGGGTCGAAAATTTTGTCCAGGATGTCCTGCTCGATTCCTGGCCCGGTGTCGGTGATGGTG
This sequence comes from Humidesulfovibrio mexicanus, assembly GCF_900188225.1. Lineage (NCBI taxonomy): Bacteria > Pseudomonadati > Thermodesulfobacteriota > Desulfovibrionia > Desulfovibrionales > Desulfovibrionaceae > Humidesulfovibrio > Humidesulfovibrio mexicanus. The sequence continues at coordinate 37,977 of NZ_FZOC01000005.1, forward strand.
AGGCGGAGGTAGCATCCGGGCGGAAGCGAGAGGACTTCCGCGGCCGGGGCGTCCAGGTCTTCGGCCTGCAGGGTCAGCAGCAGGTCGCCGCCGGTCTCGCGCATGGCCTGGAAGGCGTTGGTGCACAGGTTCAAAAATACCTGGTGCAGCTGGATGGGGTCGGCCAGGGCCAGGGCCGGGTCCTGGCGGATGTCCTCGCGCACGCTGATGTTGCGCGGCAGCGAGGCCGAGAGCAGGCTCAAGGTCTCGCGCACCACGTCGGCCACGTTGACGTACTGGAACCCTGCCTGGGAAGGCCGACTGAAGGCCAGGATCTGCCGCACCAGCTGGCTGCCGCGTTGCCCGGCCCGCAACACGCGCAGCAAGTCCTGCGTCATGTCCGATTCGCCGGGCGCGTCCATGAGGGCCAGCTCCGCACTGTTGATGATGCTGGTGAGGATGTTGTTGAAGTCGTGGGCGATGCCCCCGGCGAGCGTGCCGATGGCCTCCATCTTCTGGGATTGCAGGAGCTGGCGCTCCAGGTTGTTTTTCTCGGTCACGTCCTCGGCTGCGCACAAAAGGCCCACCACCCGGCCCGAGGCGTCGTGCAGGGGCACGCGCGAGACCTCCAGCAGCACGGGCCGTCCGTAGCCGTCCTCGGTGCTCCAGGTGGCGCGGTACTGCGGCTGGCTGGTCTCCACCACCTGGCGGTCGCTCTGCTGCGAGGCCCGCGCCGCCTCGGACTCTCCGAAGAGCTCCTCGTCCGTGTGGCCGAGCACGCGGCGGGCGTCCTCCAGGCCGAAGAAGGACACGAAGGAGCGGTTCACGCCCAGGTAGCGCAGGTCGCGGTCCTTCCAGCTCACCAACTGGGGGATGGTGTCGAGCACCAGTTGCAGCATCCGCTCGCTTTCGCTGCGCGCCCGTTCGGCGTTCTCGCGTTGGGTGATGTCCTCCACCACGCCTTCGTAGGCGGCAAGGCCGCCGTCCGGCCCGGCAACGACGCGGATGTGCAGAAACGCGGTGATGCGTCTGCCGTCGGGACGCACGAACTCGCGCCGATGGGTGGCCACGCCGCCGGGGCCGGTGCTGGCGCGCAGCCAGTCCGCGGGACCGTCGCCGTCGCCGGCCAGGAAGTCCGCGCCCGTGGCCAGCAGGGCTTCCAGGCTTTCGAAGCCAAGCATCTCCACCAGGGCGTGGTTGGCGTCCAGCAGGCGGGCGTCCGGCGCGGCGCGGAAGATGCCCAGCACCGAGTTCTCGAAGATGCCGCGGTACTTTTCCTCGGCCTGCCGCAGCTCCTCCTGGGCGCGCTTGAGCCCGGAAATGTCGTTGAGCGCGCCCACCAGTCCAAGGATCTCGCCCTTGGCGTTCAGGTAGGTGGCCTTGGAGAGCATCACCGCGCGGGTATCGTCTCCGGGCAGGTGCAAGGCGGATTCGTACACGCGCACCCCGGCCCGGGCGAGCAGTTCCTTGTCCACGGCGTCGCGCAGCTCCTCTGCCCCGGACTCGGCCAGATCCTCCGGGGCTTTGCCCTGGATTTTCTCCCGCTCCACCTGGAAGAGGCGCTCGAAGGCGAGGTTGCAGTCCTGGAACAGGCCGCGCCGGGTCAGGGAATAGAGCGGCAGGGGTATGGCGTCCATGAGGATCTTGAGGAAGGAGAGCTGGTCGTTGACGCGTTCCTGGATGCGCCTGCGCTGGCTGATGCTGACCAGAAGCAGCACCAGGATGAACAGGAGCGCGGCCAGGCTCACCATGATGGTCCAGAAGATGCCCTTGTCGATGGTGTAGAAGCGGTAGGGCTCGTTGATGATCTCCGCGCCGCTTGGCAGCTCGGAGATGGGGATGCCGATCTTTCTCAGGACAATGTAGTCGAAGACATAGGGATCGTTCAGCCGTTCCACCACCGGGATGGCCGAAGGGTCGGCCCCGGCCAGGATGCGCAGGGCCAGGCTCCCGGCCATGCGGCCATGGTCCACCCCGCTGTGCAGGCGGCCGCCCACGCAGCCGTGGTCGAGCAGGAAACGCCAGCAGCTGTACACCGGCAGCGACACGTTGGCGGAAATGACTTCCAGCACCTCGTCCGCGGCGTAGAGCTTGCCGCCGTGCTCCAGGTACATGGGGATGACGAACAGCAGGGTGTTCTTGGGCATGGCGCGAAGCCGCTCCAGAATCTCCGGCATGGGCAGGTCGTCCCAGTACTCGAACTCCAGCAGGCCCTGGAGCCTGGGTGCCGTCTTGCGCAGCTGGCCCTGGATGGCCATGCCCGTCACCGAGCGGTCGCCGATGACGATCATCTTGTGGGCGTTCTTGTGCAGGCGCGCGGCCAGGCGCAGGGTGGCCTCGAAGTCCACGTTCTCCACCAGGCCGGTGATGTTGTTCCTTCCGGCGAGTTTTTCGGGCTTGAAGTCGTTGACCCCGCAGAAGACCACGGGCAGACCGGGGAACAGCCTGTCCTGATAGTCCAGCACGAAGTTGTAGGCGAAGTCGTCGCTGGCGATGACCAGGTCGAACTCCGAGTCCCGGAACTTGTCGCGATAGAACGTGAAGAGGGCCTGGGCGCGCTCCTGCGTGGCGAAGCGCTTGGTGTCCATGTACTCAATCTGCAGGTCCACCAGGAATTGGGACTCGGCGAAGTACTGCCTGAGGCCGGTGACGATCTCGTCGGACCAGGCGTAGCCGTCGTGGTAGGAGTTGAGCACCAGCACGTTCTTGCGCGGCTTTTCGGCCAGGGCCGGGCAGGCGGCCAGGCCCGAAAACAGGACCGCCAGGACCAGGCACAGGGCGAGACGCTTGAACATGGGCTACAGTCCCGGGCGCTGGCCGCCGACCCGGCCGCCGACACGACCGGAGGGGCAGGCCGCGCGTACGCGCCCGGCCTGTGGGCCGTGCGGAGGGGGGCTCTGTGTTGCGCTGCGCGGCATTGCTGGTCTCCAGTCCATGTTTGCCGCGAAGTCTCGCCGCTTTTCCGTCCCAGGTCAAGGCGAGGGGCGTGGCTTGGCTTATGTCACCCGATCTTGACGCCTGCGCCGTTCTCCGCATAAATTTCCCCGTCAGGCGCAGTGCAACAAGGAGGACTCATGACCGCCGCGAGCCCGCCCCCCATCGCCCGGCGCAGACGCCAGCGCGACGCCGAACGCACCCGCGCGGCAATAGTGCAGGCCGCCCGCGAGGTGTTTCTGCGCGGCGACTACCATCAGGCCTCGCTGAGCGACATCGCCCACAGGGCCGGAGTGGCCCAAAGCCTGATCCACCACCACTTCGGCTCCAAGAAGGGGCTGTACGTGGCCGCGGTGCACGCCTTTCTCGCCGAGTTGGACGAGGATCTCAAGGGCATCATCCAGCCCGTGGTGGACACCACCGGGAAAAACGCGCCCGAGGAGGCCGCCGCGTTCATCAGCGCAGCGCTTACGGCCTATTTTCGCTTTCTTTCCGCCAACGAGCAGTGCGTGCGGTTTTACCGCATCCTGGACCTGTCCATGCACAACGACCCGGATCTGGTGGCCGGGCTGGACGAACTGGACGACCAGGGCCGCGAAATGAGCACCCTGCACCTGATGCGCGCGGCCCACGACCGATTGACCCTCATGAAGGAGCGCGGCCAACTGCGCGAGGGCGTGGAGCCCCTGCCGCTTTTGTCCGCCATGCTGTGCACGGTGGAGCATTGGTTCACCTCCTCGCGGCGGCTGAACCACAGGCTCTCGCAGGCCGTGGGGCGCGGCGGGGCGGGCTGCCAGGGCGGCATCGCCCCGGAGGAATATCTGCGCACCGTTGTCGAGGTGTTTCTGCGCGGCGCCCTGGCCGAGCCGGGCCGCTGAAGCACGCGCTATTGCGCATCCAGCACGCACAGGGCCGAGAGGGCCAGCAGGCGTTGCCGCAGGGAGGGCGCGTCCTCCTCTTGCGTCCGCAGCCAGGCGATGAAGGCCGCGCGCGTGCGGTCCTGCGGCGCAAAGGGCGCGGCATGGCGGTCCATGCCCCTGCGCAGACGCGGGAGGAACGTCCGCTCCGGGCGCAGGTCCAGACCCGGAGCAGGGGCGGGAGGCGGTCCGGCGAGGGCTGTTCCGCCCTGGTCCGGCTGGAGGGCGGCCGCACGTCCGGCGCGCGCGCCGAAGACAAGGGCCGAGAGCGCCATGCCGCCGCCCATGCGCTGCGCCCCATGCATTCCGCCCGCGCATTCGCCGCAGGCGTACAGGCCCGGAACAGCGGTTCGGCCGTCGGCATCGATGCGCGCCCCGCCGTTGCCCGCGTGGGCGAACAGCGCCAGGGGCGCGCCCCCAGGCAGGGGGGCCAGCCCGTCCGCACCGCGCCGGGCAAGCAGCCAGCGGTCCAGCGCGGCGTCGGGCAGGGAGTAAGCCAGCGGGCAGTGTCCGCGCCTGGCTTCGGCATGGTGGGCCAGCTCCGGAGCCAGCAGGCTCCAGGGCAGGGCGCCGGGATTCACGAACCCGCCATCGGCCGCATGGCCCCAGAAGAATTGCAGGAAGCGCGCGTTGACCAACTCGGTCCCGGCGGAACGCAGCAATCCAAAAGAGAGCCCGCTGCCGCCCGGACCGCAGATGCGCCTGGCGAAGAGCGGAGCCGGGCCGCCCAGGGCCGCCACCACCGCGTCGGCCCGCAGGAAGACCGGTTCGCCGTCGCGCAGGGGGGCGAGCCATGCGCCGGTTGCGCGGCCTGCCGCATCGCGGGTGATCTGCAGGGCCACGAAGCCGTGCAGCAGGCGCACGCCCAGGCCCCGCACGCGGGCCAGGAACGCGCCGTGCGCCGCGCCCAAATCGTCGAAGACCACGGCCCGCCGGGGTGGGCTGAAGCAGCCCGGGTAGCGGGCAAGGGCCCCGTCGGCCTTGCGCCGGAACGCCAGGCCGAGGGAGAGCAGGTCGGAGAGCGCGACCGGTGCGTCCTGCGCCAGGGCGCGCGCCAGTTCCAGGGCAACGGTTCCGGGCGCGGCCAGGGCCAGGGCCTCCCTGATGAAGGCTTCCGCCTCGCCGGGGCGGGGGGCCTGCATTCCCAGGGCGTTGTTGCGGTTGGCGAAGGAGGAGCCGCACGGCGCGGCGCGCGGGCTGACCAGGGTGACGGCGAGGTGCGGGGCGGCCTGCTTTGCGGCCCAGGCGGCGCGCATTCCAGCCAGGCCCGCGCCCAGCACAAGCACATGCCGGAAGGACGGGGCGGGCGCGGCCTGCGGGGCCATGGAGCCTCCTGGGGGCTTAGCCCCCGAGCTTCTTCTGGGCGAAGGCGAGCAGCTTCTTGGCCTCGACGAAATTGGGGTTGATGGCCACGGCCATCTTGGCGGCCTCGGCCATTTTGGCCCATTTCTGCCAGTCGTAGTACAGGCGGCCCAGGTTGAAGAAGAGGTACTCGTCCGTTTGGCAGATGCCCAGGGCGCGGCGGTAGTAGCCCTCGGCGCTTTCGAAGTCCTGCATTTTGCGCAGCACGATGCCGATGCGGTTGTACAGGTGGATGGACTCCGGAGATTCGTTGATGGCCTGGCTCAGGTGGCCCACGGCGTCCTGGTTCAGCCCGGCCTTGTAGTAGCGGTCGGCAATGTCGGCCTTGAGTTCCGCATCGCCGGGGAATTCCCCGGTAAGCCTGTCGAAGGCCTGCCGGGCCTCGTCGAACTGCTGCTCGTCCAGGTGCTTCTGGCCGCGTTCAAGCCCCTCGCGCTTCTTGGACTCCAGGGCCTCCAGGTCCTTCTGGGCGGTCTCGTTCACGTCCTCCTGCAGCACCTTGCGCATCTCGTAAAGCTCCTCCAGGAGCTTCTTTTCAGCGCCGGGCGTGTAGTGCAGAAGCAGCGGGTAGAACTTGCGCAGCTCCTTGTGATTGTTCAGGGAATACACGGCGGTGTCGAGCATCTGGGCGAATTCTTCGCGCTCGTTCTTGAGCAGCGGTGCGGAGAGCATGAGCACGATGGCGTCGTTCAACGCCTGGGCCGCAGTCATGTACTTGCCCATTTTAAGGCTGGCGTTGATGCCTGCGAGCTTTTGCCTCGCCTTTGTGAGTTCGCCTGACATGCGTGCGCCTCCCTTGGCCCGCGCAAAAGCGGGCGCTGGCTTGTGTCCCTTACTTGCCCGTGGCCTGGCGCACCAGGTCGCGGAAGCGGGGGAAGAAGTAGGCGCTGTCGTGGGGGCCGGGCGCCGCCTCGGGGTGGAACTGGATGGCGATGAGGGGCTTGCTTCTGTGGGCGAAGCCCTCCAGCGTCTGGTCGTTCAGGTTCCGGTGGGTCACCTTGAGCTCCGGCAGGTGGTCGATGTCCACGCAGAAGCCGTGGTTCTGCGAGGAGATTTCGATCTTGCCGGACTCCATGTCCATGACCGGGTGGTTGCAGCCGTGGTGGCCGAACTTGAGCTTGTAGGCGCGTCCGCCCAGGGCCAGGCCCATGATCTGGTGTCCCAGGCAGATGCCCGCCACCGGAAGCTTCTGCGCAAAGACCCTGGTGGCCTCGATGGCGTTCTTGACCACGGCCGGGTCGCCGGGGCCGTTGGAGAGGAACACCGCGTCCGGGGAAAGCTCCGCCGCCTGCTGGTGTGTGAAGTGCGATGGCACCACGAGCATGTCGAAGCCCTGGGCTGCGAGCAGGCGCAGGATGTTCCATTTGACGCCGAAGTCGTAGACCAGCAGGCGCGGGCCGTTGCCGGCCCAGCTGAAGTCGGCCAGGTTCACGGTCTTTGTGCCGCTGCCGGTCCACAGGTAGGGATTCTTGGCGCTGACCTTGTCGGCCAGGTTCAGGCCCTCCATGCTGGGCAGCCCCTGGGCCTTTTTGACCAGTTCCTGCGGCGAGCCGGAGGTGGAGATGACCCCGCGCATGGCTCCGTTGAGGCGCAGGTGCCGGGTCAGCGCGCGGGTGTCGATGCCTTCGATGCCCATGACGCCGGCCTTTTTGAGGTAGTCGGGCAGGGACATGGCGGCGCGCCAGTTGGAGGGCTCCTTGCAGCACTCCTTGACGATGAGGGCCTCGGCCCCGATCTTGTGCGACTCCACGTCCTCGGCGTTGACGCCGTAGTTGCCGATGAGCGGGTAGGTCATGCAGACCATCTGGCCCACGTAGGAGGGGTCGGTGAGGATCTCCTGGTAGCCGGTCATGCCGGTGTTGAAGATGGCCTCGCCGCCGGTCTCGCCGGGACCGGTGAACGACGAGCCCTCGAACCAGGTTCCGTCCTCAAGGGCCAGAATCGCTTTCATGTTGCGTGCTCCCGCAGGATTTTTTCAATGTGCTCAACGTCTTCTGGCCGGTCCACCCCATGGCACGCGTGGCGGGTCAGGGCCACATGGATGGGGATGGCGTTCTCCAGAAGCCTCAACTGCTCCAGCTTCTCCGTGCGCTCAAGCCTGCCCTGCGGCAGCGCCGCAAAGCGCTCCAGCGCGTGCATCCGGAAGGCGTACAGCCCCACATGCAGAAGCGGCCCGGCCGTGTCCCCGTCCGCTTCGCCGTCGCGGCAAAAGGGAATGGCGGCACGGGAAAAATACAGCGCGCGGCCCTGCGCGTCCAGAACCACCTTGACCCGGTCCGGGCTTTGGGCCTCGGCGCGGGTCATGGGCGTGGCCAAGGTGGCGGCCTGCACCGTCTCGCCCCCTGGCGCCGCGAAGGGCGCCAGCAATTCCTCCAGCATGGCCGGGTCGAGCGCCGGTTCGTCGCCCTGCACGTTCACCACCACGCTGTCCGGCTCCGCGCCGATGAGCCGGGCGGCCTCCAGCACGCGGTCGGTGCCGCTCTGGTGGTGGCGGCCGGTCATGATGGCGGGCGCTCCCCACGCGTTGGCCGCAGCCATGATGCGCTCGTCGTCCGTGGCGATGAGCACCCGCGAAAAGCGCGCGCACAGGGACGCGCGCTGGTGCACGCGCACGCACATGGGCACGCCGGAAATTTCCACAAGCGGCTTGCCGGGAAAGCGCGAGGAATCATACCGAGCCGGGATGATTGCGTAACAGGGGGGCAGGGTTCTCATGCTCGTCACGGCTCCGCAGGGTGTTTACCCGCAAATTAGGCATTCGGCAACCGCCTGGCAAGCGGCGTCCGCGCCGCCCCGGCGCGATTGTGCGTAGCTTTCGGCGCGGCGGCGCACATCCTGGCGGTCGGGCGGGGTGTCCGCAAGCGCGCACAGGGCGTCCAGCACGCCCGCCGCGTCCTGCTCCAGCCGGGCCAGGCCGCACTCGAAAAGTTCATGTCCCACCCAGGCGAAGTTGGACCAGGACGGGCCGATGACCGGTGTCACGCCGTGCGCCAGAGGCTCCAGAAAATTCTGTCCGCCAAGGTCCGCCAGGCTGCCGCCGACGAAGCAGGCCCGCGCCAGGGCGAAGGCGCCGGAGAGTTCGCCGAAGGCGTCCCACAGAAGCACCGAGCCGGGCCGCGCCGCGCCCGCGCTGCGGCGGACATGGGGCACGCCGCCCCGTTCGAGCAGCCCTTCCCAGGCGTTCAGGCGCTCCATGTGCCGGGGAAACACGCCCACCACCGCACCGGGCAGCCGCGCCAGCAGACCCTGGATGATGGCGAGAGCCTGGGCTTCCTCCTGTCTGCGCACGCTGCCCAGCACGATGAAGGGCGCGCGGACGCCGTCGACTTGCGGCAGCAGGGCCGCCAGGGCCGGGTTCGGGGCGGAGGCAGAGAAGTCCAGGCGGTCGAATTTGATGTTCGGCATGATTTGCGTGCGCGTTTGGGGGAACAGGGCGGCGAAGCGGGTCGCGTCGTCTTCGGACACGGCCAGCACGCGCTCCGGGCCGAGGCAGCGCCAGAAGCCGGGAAGGCGCAGATAGCCGCGCAGGCTCTTCGGCGTCATGCGGGCGTTGACGGCCAGGGCCGGGATTCCGGCCCTGCGGCAGGCGGCCAGAAGCCCAGGCCAGAGCTCGGTTTCGAGCAGCGCCACCGCGCGCGGGGCCACTGCGGCCAGGGCGGCCGCCATGTTGCCGGGAATGTCGAAGGGAAACCAGGCGGGCAGCAGCTCCACGCGGCCCGCGAGGTCGGTTGCGGCGCGCGCAAGCACGCCCATGCCCTGGCTGGTGAAGGTGGTGACGAGGACGCGCGGCGGGCGACCGTCCACAAGGCCGCCGGGCAGACAGTCGGGCAGGCGGCGCGCCAGCTCCCATGCCAGGTACGCCTCGCCGCCGCTGGCCGCCTGGACCCAGAGGTCCGCCTTGGGCGGCGGTCCGGAGCGCATGAGCCGCGCGTCCCAGCCGTCCTTGAGCCGCCCGTTGCGCCGCAGGCCGGGCAGGGCCGCGCGCCAGGCCAGGCCGTAGACCCCGAGGATGGCGCGCGCCACCAGGGGCGGCTTCCGGGGGACGGGCATGGCTAGCCCTTGGCCTTGGCGGCCCGGGCGGACAGGCCAAGGCGCACCAGTTCGGCCACCAGCGCGTCGAAGTCCATGCCCGCGGCCTTGGCCGCCTTGGGCAGCAGGCTGGTGGGCGTCATGCCGGGCAGGGTGTTGGTCTCCAGGATGAAGGGGCGGCCCTGGGCGTCCACCATGAAGTCGGAGCGGGAGTAGCCCTCGATGCCGAGCACCTTGTGCGCGGCCAGGGCCATGCCCTGCACCTCGGCGGCAAGGGCTGCGTCCACGGGCGCGGGGCAGATCTCTTCGGCCCCGTCGGCAGCGTACTTGTTCTCGTAGTCGAAGAACGCCGTGCCCGCGCGCGGGCGGATGAGGATCACCGGCAGGGCGCGGTCCGCCAGGACGGCGCAGGTCAGCTCCATGCCGGGGATGCATTCCTCCACAAGGGCGGCCTGCCCCATGGCGAAGACCTTGTCCAGGGCCTGGCCCAGGTCCTCGGGCCGCTCCACGCGGCTCATGCCCAGGCTGGATCCGCCGTTGTTGGGCTTGACGAAGAGCGGGCAGGGCAGGTCGCACAGGCGCGCTTCGCCCGCGATGCCGGTGTAGAGCCGCCAGGCCGGGGTGCGCAGGCCGCGCGCCTCGTACAGCGCCTTGGCCGCGGCCTTGTTCAGGGCCAGGAACGAGGCCTTTGGCCCGGCTCCCTGGTAGGGGCAGCCCGCCTCCTCCAGCATGGCCTGGATGAGGCCGTCCTCTCCCGGCGAGCCGTGCAGGTTCAGGAAGGCGAAGTCCGCCTCGCGGGCGGCGGGGATGATGCCCGCGAAGTCCGTGGCCGGGTCGAGCAGGCGCGCCTCGTGACCCAGGCGGCCAAGCGCCTGGGCGATGCCGTGCGCGCCGGAAAGGGAGACGTCTCGTTCAGTCGACCAGCCGCCGGCTATCAAAATCATGCGCATTGAGATCCTTCTCCAAGAGTTGCGACAGAACGCTTTCTATCTGTTTGGCCTGCCGGTTGGTCTCCGCGATGCGGTCGCGAATCTCCTGCGTTTTGCCGTAGCGGTCAAGGAGATCGCCGAAGCGCGATTCGATGGGCACGATCGTGTCGTGGGCCACGCGCTTGTCGCCGTAGAGCACGGCCAGCGGGGTGAAAAAGCGGCGGAAGTCCATCTCGAACGGCCAGTACATATGGTGGATGACGCCCTGCGCCAGCACCGGGTTCCCCGTGACCGCCATGACCCAGGCCCCGCCCAGCTGGCCGTGGTGCCCGCCGTGCTTGATGCAGTAGGCCTTGGCGATGTCGTGCAGGAGGGCCGAGGCGCGCACCGTGTCCACGCAGACCTCGAATCCCTTGGCCCTGGCCGCCTCGGCCACCTGGGAGGCCACCAGCGCGACCTTGGCGCTGTGCGCGCGGATGTGCGCAGGCATCTTGAAGCGGTCCCACAAGGCCACGCAGCGGGCCTCGGAAGGCGCGCGCCAGGGGGGTCTGCGGGCCGTTTCCGGCGCGGGCGGCGGCGGGGGCGGCAGGTCTGGCCACATGGGGGCCATGGGGATGACTGGGCGCATGGGAGTCACGTCGCGTTTTTGTCCGGATTTGCGTTTCAGGGCGGAGCCGTGCCCGCCATATGGGCAATGCCTACCAGCAGCGGGACGAAAAAGAAAGCGTGGGCACGGCTATTTCTATCGGTCCGGGTGCGAAATTGCCCTTGAATTATTCCCAGGCTCGGGCTACAGGACCTGTTGGAAAACGAAAGGCGCAAAGGGCTGACAGCCCGATGCCGGTGTCTGTGGCCCCGACAGCGTATGAAATGCAATCTAGACCGAGGAGGATTCCGAATATGGCTATTCTCGAGTTTAAGGGAAAGAAGTTCGAGGTTGACGAGGACGGCTTTCTGCTGAAGTTTGAGGAATGGAACCCTGAGTGGGTGGAGTTCGTGAAGGAGAGCGAGGGCATCCCCGTCATCACCGAGAACCACCAGAAGGTCATCGACTTCCTGCAGGACTACTACAAGAAGAACGGCATCGCTCCCATGGTGCGCATCCTGTCCAAGGTGACCGGATACAAGCTGAAGGAGATCTACGAGTTGTTCCCCTCCGGCCCCGGCAAGGGCGCCTGCAAGATGGCCGGCCTGCCCAAGCCCACCGGCTGCGTGTAATCCCTGCGCCAAGTGTGACCCGAAGGGGCGGAGGCTTTGGTCTGCGCCCCTTTTTTTCGCCCGCCGCCCTTCCCGGTTTTTGGCCCGTGCGCAGCGCCGCCCCGCGAAAATCGCTGGTGGCCCGCGCGAAGCGCGGCGCGGGCATGGACGCGCGCGCCGACACGGTGTATGTCCCTTGGGCCGGAAGGTGGGCGCGCCCGCCTCCGCAAGACCGCAACCGAAGGACAAGCCAGTGAGCCTCGAACTTCTCGACCAGTTCCACGACCCGGCCCTGTGCAAAAGCGTTCTGGAGCGCCTGCGCGTCACCCTGGACGGCCAGCCCCTGCGCTTCATGGAGGTCTGCGGCACGCACACCGTGGCCATCTTCCGCAGCGGACTGCGCTCCATCCTGCCAAAGGAGATTGTGCACCTCTCCGGCCCGGGCTGCCCGGTGTGCGTCACCCACGAGGCCGAGATCAACGCGTTTTTGGACCTGGCGGGAACGCCAGGCGTCATCATCGCCACCTTTGGCGACCTGATGCGCGTGCCCGGCAGCCGGGGGCGCACCCTCAAGGCCGCCCAGGCCGAGGGCGCGCGCGTAAGCGTGGTGTATTCCCCGCCCGACGCCATAAAGCTGGCGGCCGACAATCCGGACGCCACAGTGGTGTTTTTGGGCGTGGGCTTCGAGACCACGGCCCCGGGCGTGGCCGCCAGCATCCTCATGGCCAGGGCGCAGGGCGTGGCCAACTACCGCGTGCTCTCCTTCCACAAGCTGGTGCCCCCGGCGTTGGAGGCCCTGCTTTCCGACCCCGGCACGGACATCGACGGCTTCATCATGCCCGGGCACGTGTCGGCCATCATCGGCGCCGAGCCCTACCGCCCCGTTGCCGAGCGCTTCGGCAAGGCCGCGGCCGTGGCCGGGTTCGAGCCCCTGGACATTCTGCAGGCGCTGCTGTTTTTGGCCGAATGCAAACGCGACGGCCGGGCCGAGATCGCCAACCTGTACCGCCGCGTGGTGCGCGACGAGGGCAACGCCAAGGCCCGTGCGGTCATGGCCCAGGTGTTCCGCCCGGCCGATGCCCTGTGGCGCGGCATCGGGCTCATTCCCGGCTCCGGTTTGGAAGTGGCGGACGAATACGCCGCCTTTGACGCCAAGCGCCAGTACGGCATCGTCATCAAGGACTGCCCGCCTCTGCCCGGCTGCAAGTGCGGCGAGGTGCTGAAGGGCAAGCTGGCCCCCAACCTCTGCCCGCTTTTCGGACGCGCCTGCACGCCCGCCAACCCCGTCGGGCCGTGCATGGTCTCCACCGAGGGCTCCTGCGCGGCCTACTACAAATACCAGGTGGACTAGCTCATGAGCGACAAGGTGCTTCTTGACTACGGTTCCGGCGGCAAGGCTTCGCAGCGGCTCATCGGCGAGCTGTTCCTCAAGCATTTCGACAACCCCGAACTGCGGCGCATGAACGACGGCGCGGTGCTTTCCGTGGGCGGCAGGGTGGCCGTCAGCACCGACACCTTCACCGTGGACCCGCCGTTCTTTCCCGGCGGCGACATCGGCGCGCTTGCCGTGCACGGCACCGTGAACGACGTGGCCATGATGGGCGCCACGCCCCGGTACCTCACCTGCGGCTTCATCATCGAAGAAGGGCTGCCCATGGTCGAACTCGGGCGCATTGTCGAGTCCATGGGCGCTGCCGCGCGCGCGGCCGGGGTGGACATCGTCACCGGCGACACCAAGGTGGTGCCCAAGGGCGCGGTGGACAAGATCTTCATCAACACCACCGGCATCGGCGATGTCATTGTCGACCCGGCCCCGGCCGGGGACCGCGCCGCGCCCGGCGACGCCATCCTCATCAGCGGCACCCTGGGCGACCACGGCCTGGCCATCCTGTCCACCCGGCAGGGCCTGGCCTTCGAGACGCCCCTGCTCTCCGACTGCGCCAGCCTGAACCACGCCATCGGGGCGCTTTTGCGCCAGCTGCCGGACGTGCATGTGCTGCGCGACCCCACGCGCGGCGGCCTGGCCACCACGCTGAACGAGATCGCCAGCGCCTCCGGCGTCATCTGCGAGATCGTCGAGGACGACATCCCGGTGCGGGCCGAGGTCAAGGGCGGCTGCTCGCTCTTGGGCCTGGACCCGTTGTACCTGGCCAACGAGGGCAAGTTCATCTGCATCGTGCCCGAGGCCGACGCCGAGGCCGCGCTCGCCATCATGCGCGCGGACCCGCTGTGCGGCGGGGCCAGGCGCATCGGCTCCGTGCTGCCCACGGACAAGCCGGGCGCTCCCGGCCGCGTGCTGCTTCGGACCGGGCTGGGCGGCAAGCGCCTGCTCGGAATGCTTGAAGGCGAGCAGCTGCCGCGCATCTGCTAGGGGCGCGACAAGCACGAAACGACCCGCCCGGCCTCCCCTCCGTTGCGAGGGGCCGGGCGGGTGTGCGCAAGCCCCTTGCCCAGGGGAGGGCTCACGCGCTACATCCGGGGGGACAGCCCCTCTCACCGCCGCGCAACCCCGAGGCCCCATGGACTCGTGCATTTTCCCCGTGGATTCCGTCTTCATCGACGCGTTGCGGCGCGCCGTTGGGCCTGCGCCCGGTGATACGCCCGCCGACCGCGCCCAGGCCCTGCTGGCCGATGCCGCGCAGCTTGCGCAACTGTGTTCCGACTGTTTTTGGGCCAGCCTGGAGCAGGAGGAGGGCAGGCAGGTGCGCGGCGCCATCGCCTTGTGCTCGCCTTCGGCGTCGCTCTTGGCGCGCAGCTTTACCCGACCTGTGCCTGTCTCCGTCAAGAACCTGGTGGAGTTGCTAACGGCATCGCCGCGCAGCCCGCTGGCCGTGCATGGCGGTGCGGAGGGGCTGGAGGTCTGGGGCATCGTGGATTCCGAGCCGGAGGGCGGCACGCGGCTGCGCATTGCGGGCAACGGCAAGCTGCTGGCCTCGCGCGCCGGGCAGGTGCTCGCGCTTATGCACCAGGGCGAGGTGTCCATCCCCGTGGCCTCGGACGAGGCCTCGCTGGCGCAGCTTGTGGCGCGCACCCTGGGCATGGAGCGCGCCCTGGAGCAGCACGCCAATGTTCCGGGCAGGCTCATCCGCATCGTCAGCACCATGATCCGGCACGGGCACGGCGGCAGCCTCGTGCTCACCCTGCCGGAAGACGACTCCTGGCGCAGCGCTGTGAGCTTCCGCTTTTGTTTCGATGAAGCCAGCGCACGGGTGCTGTACGACTCGGTGCGCAATTTCGAGACCATGGCCGACGAGGCCAAGCGCGGCTATGACGACCTTGTTTCCGGGCGCACCGGCTGCGATTCGCTCATTACCCTGCGGGAACGCTTCGAGGCCGTGAGTTTCCTGCGCGGGCTGAGCGAATCGTTGTTCCGGCGTATCGGCGAACTGGGGCTGGTGGACGGCGCGGTGGTGATGGACATGGAACTGCGGCTCTACGGCTTCGGGGCCAAGCTGCTGTACGGGCCGGAGGAGTTTGACGTTGCGACGCTGGACGCGGTGACCGGGCGGCTGCGCAAGCATGTGCCCCTGGCGGAGCTGGGCGGAATGCGCCACCAGTCGGCTGCGCGCTTCGTCAACGCCAACCGGGCCTGCGATGTGTTCGTGGCCTCGCAGGACGGGCGGCTGTCCATGTTCACCTGGGCGGATGTGCTGCAGGGCGTCGCCGTGGTGCAGCATTTGGAACATTTCCTTTGGGAGCAGCAGGAAGGATAGCGGGCGTGCCTGGACAGGGAAGCGCCCGGTTTCCGCCTTGCTGGAGGGCGCAACGGTGGAAGGGCGCTTTCTGTCGAGCCAGCACGCCTCACTGCATTTCAGGACAGGGGAACATGAGATGACATCATCAGTGGACGGGGGGAGCGGAACACTCTCCATGTTCCGCCTTAGGGGCGCATAGCCTCGCTGCGGGCCGCCCTCCGCACGGGGCCTGGTATGCCCCACGTGCGCCCCTCGGCGTGTGGTGTGAAGGCCGCTAGTCGAAGACGGATGTGATGGACTGCCAGAACGAGGCGAAGTTCGGCACGTCCAGGCTGGGGTCCAGCCGCTTGGCCGTGGCGCCATCGGCCACGGCGCGCTCGTTTTCGCCCAGCTTCTTGAAGGCGTAGGCCCGCTTGAGGTAGGCCTGGGCGTTTTTGGGCCGCAGCTCGATGGCCGCGCTGTAGTCGCGCACGGCGTTGCGGTGCTGCTCCAGGGCGAAGTAGGCGTCGCCCCGGTCCAGGTGGGCCTGCACATTGCGGGGATCGGCCTTGAGGGCCAGGTCGCCGTCCTGCACGGCGTAGCCGTACTGCTTCATGGCGAAGAACACCCTGCCGCGGCCCAGCAGGGCCTCCACGTCGTCGGGCTTGTGGGCCAGGACGCGCCCGTAGTCCGCCACGGCGCGGTCATACTCCTTCAGGCGCGCCAAACCCACGGCCCGGCTCAAATAGGTTTGCCGATCAGCGGGACCAAGGGCCAGCATGGCATCATAGTCGGCCAGGGCCTCTTCCTTGCGGTCCAAGGCGGCCAGCACGCCGCCGCGCAGCCCCAGGACCACGGCGTTTTTCGGATTGGCGGACAGGATCTCGTTCAGGTCGGCCAGGGCTTCCTCATGCTTCCCCAGGGCCTCCAGGGCCTTGGCCCGCATCAGGCGCGCTTCGGCGAAGCCGGGCAGCAGGGACAGGGCCTGGGAGCAGTCCTCCACGGCCGGGGCGGCTTGGCCCATGCGCCAAAAAAGTCCGCAGCGGCGGTAGAACGCGGCCGGAAATTTCGGCTCGGCCTCCACGGCCCTGCCGTAACATTTGAGGGCTTCATCCCGCCGGCCGCCCTCCTCGTGGACGATGGCCAGATTGTACCAGGCCTGGGCGAGCTTTGGCGCCAGGCGCAGGGCCTGCTGGAAATCGGCCATGGCTGCGGCGGCGTCATGGCGGGCATAGTGGATCTGTCCGCGATTGTTCAGCACGGAGGCGGAAATCTCCGGCGGAAGGCCTGGCGACTGGAGGCAGCGGGTGAGGAGGTCCAGCTGCGTCTGGGCCGGGGCGCGGGCGTCCATGGCGCTTTGGGCGTCCAGGCAGGCCTGCGGCGCGCCCTGCGCCAGGGCCGCCTGGACATGCAGGCCGCACACCCCGGCGAAAAAAAACGTGGCGCAAATGGTCCGAACATGTCGCGTGAACATGGCGTTGTCTCCCCCAGTGCGTGTCCGTTCCCGGGCAGGATAGCAGACAGCCCCATGGGCCGCAACGCGCCGCCGCGCCGAGGACGAGAAAAGGCCCGGACGTTCGTGCCGTCCGGGCCTGCGAAGACGTTGCGCGTGGTCTAGTCGCGGTGGTGCTTCCTGTGCCCGTGCCCGTTGCCATGGCGGCCGTGGTCGCGGTCGTGGTCATCGCGGTCATGGTCGCGGTGGTGGTATTCCCGATCCGGGGCCCAGCCCCCGGCCACATAGCGGTAGTATGGCCCGCGGCGTTCCCAGCGGGCGGGTTCCCAGCGCTGGCCTGGCCGCGCCTTGATCCAGCGGCCGTCGGCCCAGTGGTGGCGTCCGCCCTCCCAGTACCAGGTTCCGGGCACCCAGACCCAGCCGGGCCGGTGCTTGTGAACCCGCTCCACGCGCGGCGGGGGCGGGGCGTCGGAGATGGTGACGCTGACCGAAAGCTGCGCCAAGGCTGGGGTGGCGTACAGGCCGATGCAGAGTGCGGCGGCGAGGAGGGGGGCGAGGGCTCTGCTGTTCATTTCGTGCTCCTTTGGAAGCGCCGGGCGAACCCGGCCGTGCGTTTTCGTCATGCCCGCCGGGTCATCCGGCGGATGCTGTTCGGAAGAAAAGCATTCCCCATGCCAGCGTGTAACGCGCCAGAATCAAACGCTGTTTAAAATATTGAACGGGCCGGGCATGTTTCCGGTGTGCAAGACCGCGACAGGGGTGCGCAAAAACCGTCGAAAAACGGGCGGATGCGGTCTGCCGCGGGCGCAAAAAAAGGCCGGGGCCGGCCCGGCCTTTCGAATGTGGCGGGGGAGTGCGGCCTATTCGTCCTTGAGCTCGCGGGTCATGAGGTCGCGCACGGCCTGGGCCGGGTCCTTGTCCTCGTACAGGATGCGGTAGACCTGTTCGGTGAGCGGCAGCTCCACGCCCAGCTTGCGGGAGAGCTGGAACACGCTTTGCGTGGTGCGCACGCCCTCGGCCACGGTCTTGGTCTCGGCCAGAATGTCGGCCAGCTTGCGGCCTTGACCGAGCTTCATGCCCACTGTGCGGTTTCTGGAGAGGTCGCCCGTGCAGGTGAGCACCAGGTCGCCCATGCCCGAAAGGCCCATGAAGGTCTTGGGCTTGGCGCCCATGACCTTGCCCAGGCGGCTCATTTCGGCCAGGCCACGGGTGATGAGCGCGGCCCGCGCGTCGTGGCCGAAGCCCAGGCCGTCGGCGATGCCAGCGCCGATGGCCATGACGTTCTTGAGCGCCCCGCCAAGCTCCACGCCCAGGAAGTCCGGGTTGGTGTACACGCGGAAGGTCTCGGTGGAGAACAGCGCCTGCAGCTCGCGGCCCAGCTTCTTGTCCGCGCAGCCCAGGCTGACGGTGGTGGGCATTCCCAGGCTCACCTCCTTGGCGAAGCTGGGGCCGGAGAGGGCGGCGTAGCGAGGGGAAAGGCCGTCCAGGGCCTCGGCCACCACTTGGCTCATGGGTGCGAGGGTGCCGTTTTCGATGCCCTTGCTGGCGCAGACCATCACCGGCCGTTTGGGCAGGATGTCGCGGAAGCTGGTGAGGCTGGCGCGCATGAACTGGCTGGGCACCACCAGCAAAAACACCTTGGCCCCGGCGAAGGCGCGGGCCGGGTTCGCGTGCAGCTGCAGGTCCGGGCAGAGCTGGATGTCCGGCAGGAACCAGGTGTTGCGGCCCGTTTCCTTCATTTCCGCCAGCAGTTCGGGTTCGCGCACCCAGAGGGTGGTGGGAACGCCTTTTTTCGCCAGCAGGTCGGCCAGGGTGGTGCCCCAGCTCCCAGCGCCGATGACGGCGGTCTTCATGCGTCGCGCTCCTTGTCAGGGGGATTGCCGCATGTGCGCGGCGGGCGGGCGGCAAAGGCCCGATGTGCGCCCTCATACCCGCTGGCGCGGGGGGTGGCAAGCCCCGCATCAGTCCCGCACCCGGCCCGAGTTGCAAGGCCGCGCGGCCTCGGATACAAGAACCCCTCCCGCGCCATGCGGGCGAATGCGCACCACAACCAAGCGAGCACGCCATGAGCCATGCCCCAGCCCCCCAGTTCACCGAGGCCGAACGCCGCATCCTGGCCCTGGCCGGGACGGACCTGCCCGACTCGCCCACGCCCTATGCCGACATTGCGGCCCAGGCCGGAGCGACCGAGGCCGAGGTGCTGGCGCTCATCGCGCGGCTGAAGGAAGAAGGGATCATCCGCCGCTTCGGGGCCACCTTGCGCCACCAGAAGGCGGGCTACTGGCACAACGCCATGGTCGCCTGGCGCGTGGACGACGAGGCCGAGGCCCTGCGCGTGGGCGAGCTCATGGCCCAACGGCCCGAGATCAGCCATTGCTACATCCGCCGCACCTACCCCCAGTGGCGCTACAACCTCTATACCATGATCCACGGCAAGAATCCCGGCGACACCGCGCGCGTGGTGGAGGAGCTGGAACGCCAGACCGGCGTGGCCGACCACCAGACCCTGGCCTCGCTCCGCGAGCTCAAGAAAACCTCCATGCGCTACTTCTAGCCCCCAAGACACACAGCAAAGGGAGAATCCACCATGACCAGCACGTCACAAGCCTATTTCGAACGCGCCCAGAACATTCTGCCCGGCGGCGTGAACAGCCCGGTGCGCGCGTGCAAGAGCGTGGGCTGCGAGCCGGTGTTCATCGACCGCGCGGCGGGAAGCCGCATGTGGAGCGTGGACGGAGAGGAGTTCATCGACTACGTCATGAGCTGGGGGCCGATGCTCCTGGGCCATGCGGACAAGGCCGTGGAAGAGGCGGCCGTGGCCGCGGCGCGCAAGGGCGCCAGTTTTGGCGCGCCCTGTCCGGCGGAGGTGGAGCTGGGCGAGCTGATCCGCGAGATCATGCCCGGCATGGAGCTGCTGCGCATGGTCAGCTCCGGCACGGAGGCCACCATGAGCGCCGTGCGCCTGGCGCGCGGCTTCACCGGCCGGGCCAAGGTGCTGAAGTTCGACGGCTGCTACCACGGCCATAGCGACGGCTTTCTGGTGAGCGCGGGCAGCGGCGTGGCCACCCTGTGCATTCCCGGCACCCCCGGCGTTCCCGACGCCATCGCCGGGCTTACCCTGCTGGCCCCCTACAACGATCTGGCCGGAGTCGAAGCCCAGTTCCAGGCCCATGGCGGCGACATCGCCTGCGTCATCGTGGAGCCCGTGGCGGGCAACGTGGGGCTTATTCCGCCTGCGCCGGGCTTCCTTGAGGGCCTGCGCGAGATTTGCACCCGCCACGGCGCGCTCTTGATCTTCGACGAGGTCATTTCCGGCTTCCGCGCGGCCCTTGGCGGCGCGCAGCAGCGCTTCGGCGTGCGCCCGGACCTGACCACCCTGGGCAAGATCATCGGCGGCGGCTTCCCCGTGGGCTGCTATGGCGGCAGGAAGGAGATCATGGCCCACATTGCGCCCAGCGGGCCGGTGTACCAGGCGGGCACGCTTTCCGGCAATCCCGTGGCCATGGCCGCTGGCCTCGCCACCCTGAAGCGTCTCGCCGCCCAGGATTACGCCGCCCTGGAGCGCCGGACGGCCGCGTTCGCCGGGGAGCTGGCGGACATCCTGCGCGCCAAGGGGAGGGACATCGTGCTGAACCAGCTGGCCAGCATGTTCACCCTCTTTTTCACCAAGACCCCGGTGACGGACTACGCCACGGCCAAGACCTCCGACAATGCGGCCTACGGCGAGTTCTACCGGCAGATGCGCGCGCATGGCGTCAACCTTGCGCCTTCGGGCTTCGAATGCGCCTTCACCTCCTTCGCCCACAGCGATGCGGACCTGGAGGCGACCCTTAAAGCGGCGCGCGCAGTGCAGATTTAAGACAGGCGCGGCAGCCTGAGCCGCCAGAGGATGTCGGCGCGCACATGCGCCAACACTTGGCACAATCCCTGGGAGCCCGCTTCGGCGGGCTCTTTTTTGCGCCGGGCGGGCAGGGCCGGGTCGTCGCCGAAACTGGCGCGGCTGAATGCATCGCAGCGCCCTGCCAGCACCTGCCGCTGCATCTGCTCCGTAATGTCCGCGCAAAAGCCTTCCCAGGCGGTCATGCGCCCCTGCCCATCGCGCTGGGCGCGCAGGTTCAGCGAAATCCACGCCACCCCGCCATCGGCCGTGCGCAGGGCCAGGGCATACAGCTGGATGGCCTCCACGCGGTCGAGCACGCGCAGCATGGCCCCATGCTCCTCCGCGCCCTCAAGGCATTGCTCGCGGAAGCTGCTGAACCGTTGCAGCAGCAGCTCAGGGCTTTGGAACCCGCACAGCTCGGCGTACTGGCGGTTCACCTCCAGGTAGCGGCCGGAGCAATCGGCGCGGAACACGCCCACCTGCCCCAGACCGCACAGCTCCAGCAGTTCGTCGCGGGCGCGCCGTTCCTCGGTCACGTCCGCGATGAGCCCGTAGCCCACCACGTTGCCCCGGCCATCGGGGTGGGGCAGCAGGCAGCTGCGCAGCCAGCGCTGGCCGCCTTCCTGCGGCAGGATGCGATACTCCTGTTGCCAGGGGCTGAGGGTGCGCGCGCTGTGCATCATGGACACCAGCACGCGGTCGAAGTCTTCCGGATGCACCATGTGGAACAGCGGGGTCGTGTCGCGGTGAACGGCCTCAAGCGACATGCTGTGCACGGATTCGAAGCTTCCGCTGGCGAAAGGCAGGCAGGCGCGGCCGCCGGAGTCGAGCGTGAAGCGGATCAGGGCGCAGGCCCAGCCGGGAATCAGCTTGCGCAGGCATGTGGAAAGGTCTGGGCAGGCTTCGCCACAGGCTGCGTGCTCGGGCCGTGCGGCGCAGCCCCGCGGCCGACGCCTGCCGCCACAGGCGGCCAGGGTCTCTTGGGGGGTGGTGCTCATGGAATCTCCGGGGCGGGCGCCAAGTCTGGGCGGCGGGGCCTTGGGTCGGCGCCGACGCTGAATTGGGGGGGAGCGCTCGCTCACGATGGAGGGTATATAAATATTGCGGACTATGCAACGCTTCCCCAATATTCCGTCACCACAAATCCCCTCTGGGTCCGGGGAGAATTCGGGGAGGTCATGGCTCCCCCCCTTGGCGAAAGCGGCGATCAAGGGTAAGACCATGCTTCAGGTTGACGATATCTTACTTATGTATACGTATAACACGACACAGAGGGCACGCCCAGTGAGCGCAGCACCAGATTCCTTTTCCCCGGACGCCTTCGTGGAGCGCCTGCTCCAGATGCGCAAGGCCACCGGCCGTACCGGGGCCAACATCGCCCGCCTGGGCGAGATCACCAAGCAGACCTTTTCCGGCTATCTGCACACCGGGCGTTTGCCCTCGGCCTGTGTGCTCGCCAACTGGGTATTTCGCCTGGGAATCAACGCCAACTGGCTGCTGACCGGCGAGGGGCCCATGTTTCTGGAACAGGCGCACCGCCTTGACGATCCCCTGTTGCGCCGCCTTGGCGAGCATGTGGCCGCATTGCGCCAGGAGGGAGCCGACGAGGCGGGCATTGTCCGTTCGCTCATGGAGATGCTTGAGGCGGAGCAGGGAGGAGAGGCCGAACGCCTCGGACAGGCGCTGGCGGAGTAAGCCGACGAACGTGCCCGCGTCCGGCCTGGTGGGGTTCGGGCCGGGAGGCGTGCGCAACGCAAACCGCTGCGCAACGGCGGCGGCGCGTGGCGAAAGGGCGGGAGCCGCCTGGAGCGGCGCTAGGACTGGCAGTCGCGTTTTTCGCCGTCGCAGCGTCCGTCGCAGACGGTTTTCTTGTCTTTGAGCGCGCCTTCGAGCCAGGCCTGCACGGCTTCGGCCACATCGCCTTTTGCGCCCCGATACACCCGTATGCCCGCCTCCTTGAGACGTTCCGCCGCGCCTTCGCCCATGTTTCCGGCCACCAGCACCGTGACCCCCCGCTCCACAAGCACGGGGATGAGATTGGACTTGCAGCCGCAGGACGGCGGCGGGGCGAAGCGTTCCTGCCCCACCACGGCCTTGTCGTCGTTGATGCTGTAGATGGTGAAGGACTCGCACTGGCCGAAGTGCTCGTCCACCTGGCCTGCGCATGTGGGCACGGCGATCTTGATCATGTCAGCGCTCCTTTTTTGGGGGGCAGGATTGTTTTTTTCGTGCGCCCTGGGCGACGGGTCCGGGGCCTTGGCGGCGCTTGCGGCGGAAGCTCCGGTTTCCACAGCCGGGGCAGTCCTCCGGCCAGCCGTCGGCGCAGGGCACAGGCCCAAAATACCCGCAGTCCGGGCAGAGAAACTCGCGCGGCGGGAGCTTTTCCGCATCGTCCTGGGGGATTTCGATGCGCAGCGCCAGGCCCAGCACCAGGGCGCGGGCGATCTTGGCCCGCGCAGCGCCTACCGTGCGGCCGAAGGTCTGGCGCGAAACGCCCATGCGCGCGGCCGCGTCCTCCTGGTACAGGCCCTCAAGGTCGGCAAGGCGCACCGCCTCGTACTCCTCCAGGGCGAGGCGCACCTGCTCCAGGCCTTCCAGCGGGGTGCCCGCAGGCTTGAACACCCGGCAGGTCGGGGCCGCGCCGATGCGGCGACAGCAGCGTGGTCTGGGCATTTCCTCCTCCGTTCTTGCCGGATTATGGGCATATGCTCAAAACGTCAAGAGGGTGGACGCAACAATGCCCCCGCCCGGCGTTGGCGCAGCCGGACGGGGGGCGGTTGGAGCATGTTGACGCTGCCCCGGCCAGTGGTCAGGCAGCCAGGGAACGCAGGGACTGGCGGTAGATCTCGGCCACGCGCTGGCGCGTGCCCGGCACCGGCGCGACCGAAAGCAGCAGCCCCAGCGACGGCGTGGTCTCGACGAGGGTGCACAAACCGTCCACATCACCCTCGCTGAAGCCCTCGTCCTGGAGCTTTTGCGGCACGCCCAGCTCCGCAAGCCAGCGTTCCACGGCCAGGGCGGCGTCGAAGGCCTCCTCCGGGCGCCCCGTAAGCCCCGGCGCAATGGGCGCGAGGATCTGCGCCAGCACCTCCGGCCTGGCTGGGTAGCACTGGCGGATGACGGCCGGCAGCAGCATGGACAGGCCCAGGCCGTGCGCCAGCTCGGGCTTCACGGCGCTCAAGGGGTGCTCCAGGGCGTGGGTGAAGTGCAGCAGCCCGTTGTCAAAGGCCGTGCCCGCGATGAGCGCGGCGTAGGAGAGGCAGTAGCGCGCGCGCAGATCCTCCGGGTTGGCGAGGGCAGTGGGCAGGTGCGCGGCGGCCAGGCGGATGGTCTCCTGGGCCAGCAGGATGGAGAGCGGGTTGGCGGTTGTGGCCGTGGCCGCCTCGATGACGTGGTTCACGGCGTCGATGCTGACGAAGCGCGTCTGCGCCGGGGAAAGCCGGGTCATGAGCGCCGGGTCGTCGATGGAGTAGAGGGGGTAGAGGCAGTCGTAGGCGATGGCCGGCTTGTGGTTCAGCCTGGTGATGGTCGCCACGGCGAAGCGGTTCACCTCGCTGCCCGTGCCGTGGGTGAGGTTCACCACCACGATGGGAACGGCGGCCTTGGGCGTGAAGGCGAGGCTGTACAGCTGGTCGGCCGTGCGGCCGGGATTGGCCAGCAGGATGGCCGCGCTCTTGCCCGCGTCTATGGGGCTTCCCCCGCCGATGGCGATGACGGCCTGGGCCCCGTGCAGGCGGCCGATGGACGCGGCCGCGTCGATGGCGTCGGTTGTGGGGTTGGGCGTTATCTTGTCGTAAAGCGCCATGCGGATGCCGTGCTCGCCGCAGGCCGCGGCCACATGGTCCCAGGCTCCGGTGAGACGGTAGGAGCGCCCGCCGGTGACGCAGAGCACGCTGTCCACCCCGCGCGCCTTGAGCGCGGCGGCGATGTCGTGGATGCGCGTTATGGCCCCTGCGCCGAGGTAGGTCGTGGTCCGGGTGCGAATCTCCTTGATTTCATGGGTGTCGAAGCTGTTGTCCCACATGGGGCGCTCCTTTGTTTAGGGGGGAAGCTGCTGTCCGTGACGCCTTGTCGTTGTGAATGTATTCACAAGCTAGTCTCGGCCCTGGCCTGGGTCAAGCGGCCGTGCCGACGGAAGATTTTGATCCAGGCTTCGGCCAAGGCGAACGCAGGCTTGTGCCGGGCGGGCAAAACGCATAGCCTGCGCCCTGGCAGCGCCAACCCTTCGCCACACAGGAGCCCCCATGCGCGACGAACCGCAGTTTTCGACCCTCCGCGCCATTTTCGAGGCGGCGCTGGAGCGCATCGACCCCTACGGAATGATCACCGAGCGCGTGCGGCTGGAGGGCGGGCGGCTGGTGGTGCAGCTGGACCAGGCCCGGCACGAGGAGGAGCTTTCGCGCTATTCTCGCGTGCTGGTGCTGGGCTGCGGCAAGGCCAGCGCGCGCATGGCCCTGGCCCTGGAGGGCATCCTCTCCGGGCTGCCGGAGGGCTTGGAGTGGGGCGGGCTGGTGTGCACCAAGTACGGCCACACGGAGCGGCTTGCGCGCATCGGCCAGGTGGAGGCCGCGCACCCGGTGCCGGACCAGGCCGGGGTGGAGGCGGCGCGGCGCATGGCCGAGCTGGCGCGCCAGGCCGACGAGAATACCCTGGTGCTGAACCTCATTTCCGGCGGCGGCTCCGCGCTTCTGCCCGCGCCCATGCGCTATAGCGACGCCGGGCGCGAGGTGGCCCTGACCCTGGAGCACAAGCAGGCCGTGACCCGCGCCCTGCTCTCCTGCGGGGCGGACATCCGCGAGATCAACTGCGTGCGCAAGCACCTTTCCGAGCTCAAGGGCGGACGTTTTCTGCGCCTGCTGGCCCCGGCGCGCAGCATCTCGCTCATCCTTTCCGACGTGGTGGGCGACCGGCTGGACACCATCGCCTCGGGCATCACCAGCGACGATTCCAGCACCTATGCCCAGGCGCTCGAAATCGTGCGGGGCTACGGCATCGCGGGGCGCATTCCGCAGCAGGCCCTGCGCGCCCTGGAGCTGGGCGCGGCAGGGGAGATTCCGGAAACGCCCAAGCCCGGCGACCCGGCCCTGGAACGCGCCGTGAACCTGCTCATCGGCACCAACCACGCGGCGCTTCTGGCCGCCTGCCACAAGGCGCGGGAGCTGGGGCTCAACGTGGCGCCGCTCACCTGCCTGCTCACGGGCGAGGCCCGCGAGGTGGCGCGCTTTCTCTCGGGCATCGGGCAGGACGCCCGGCGCACGGGAATGCTGGTCGCGCCCCCGGCCTGCGTCATTCTTGGCGGGGAGACCGTGGTCACCCTGACGGGCGAGGGCAAGGGCGGCCGCAACCAGGAGATGGCCCTGGCCTTTCTGGCGGAGCTGGACCGCGATCCCGAGGCCGGGCGCGGACTGGCGTTTTTGTCTGCCTCCACCGACGGCAGCGACGGCCCCACGGACGCCGCCGGGGCCTACGCCTCGGCCGGGATGCTGGCCCGGGCGAAGGAGGCCGGGCTCTCCATGAGCCAGGCCCTGCGCGCCAACGACTCCTATCACTTCTTCGAGGCCATAGGCGGGCTGTACAAGACCGGACCCACGCGCACCAACGTCTGCGACCTGCACCTGTTGCTGGTGGAATAGGCGGCGGATCGGGTTTCGGGCTCGGTCAGCCCCTGCGCACCAGGATCAGCGAGAAGTAACTGGGCCTGTCCGGCACGGCGTCCAGGCCGTGGAAGACCGCCTCGTCCTCCAGCCCCAGCCGGGTGACGAACACGGCCGCGTCCGAAAGCCCCAGGCGCGCCAGCACCCGCCGGATGACCGGCATGTTCTTGTAGGCCTTCAGGATCACCGCCGCCTGGGCCGAGGAGAGCACGCGCTCCAGCTCCGCCTCCCCGGCCACGCCGGAGACCACGGCCAGGCTCTCGCCGCTTTCCACCAGCACCCGGCCCGTGTGCGCGGCAGCCGCCTGGTAGCTGGTTATGCCCGGCGTCACTTGCACGGGAATCTCCGCCAGCAGGCCGTTCAGGGTGCGCAGCAGGTAGCCGAAGGTGCTGTAGGTAAGGGGGTCGCCCAGGGTCAGGAAGGCGGCGCTTTTGCCCTGGGCCAGGATGTCCGCCACGGCGCGCGCGTTGTCGCGCCAGGCTTGGTCCAGCACGGCCTGGTCGCGGGTCATGGGGAAGTCCAGGCGCAGGATCTGCGCGCCCTGGCGCAGGTGCGGCCGGGCGATGGACAGCGCCAGCGAGGCCTCGTTCTTGGTGGATGCCGCGGCCAGCACGACATCGACGTTCTGCAATATCTTGACGGCCTTGAGCGTGATGAGGTCCGGGTCGCCGGGGCCGACGCCGATGCCGTGCAAGGTTCCGTAACGGGTCATTTGGTGTCCTTTGCGCCCGGTTTGCGGGCGATTTCTGGATGCAGCAGCCGGGCGAGCTCCTCCACGGCGTCCACGTTGCGCGGGCCGGGCCGCGAATACTTCATTTCGTCCACGAACCAGGCCCGACCGCTTTTGGTCGCAGGGAGGCCGCGCAGCCTCGGGCGATCGGCCAGCGGCAGGGGGGCCGGGTTCATGGGGCCGCGCTGGATGACGTACGCCTCCGGGGCCAGGCGGATGACCTCCTCCTCGCTCAGGTGCGCGAAGCGCTCCGGCGTCTGCACGCAGTTGATGCCGCCCGCCCGGCGGATGATTTCCGTCACCAGGCTTTTTTGCCCCACGCTGAACATGTTGGGCGAGCGCACCTCGAAGAACGTGCGGGGTCGGCCGCTGGTGCGGGCCACTTGCGCGTCCACGGCGTCCAGCCGGGCCTGCAGGCCCAGCACCATGGCCTCGGCCCTGTCGTCCGCCCCGGTGAGGGTTCCCACCCGGCGGATGACGCTCATGAGCTCCGCGAAGCTCCCCGCGCGGAACACGGCCACGCTCACGCCGTGGCGCATAAGGGCGTCCACCGGGATGGAGGCCTCCTTGCGCCCGGCCATCTGGAGCACCAGGTCGGGCTTCTGGGCCAGCACGGCCTCGATGTTGGGGCGCATGTGCGTGCCGATGACCGGCAGCTTGGCGATGCGCGCCGGGGTTGTGTCGGCGTTGGTGCGCGCCACGATGGCCTCCGCCCGGCCCAGGCCGTCCAGGATCTCGTTGAAGGCCCCGTAAAGGGCGATGACGCGCACGGCCGGGCGCGGCAGCACGATCTCCCGGCCGGTGTCGTCGGTGACGCGCACCCCGGCCAGGGCCGGGCGGGCCGTGCACAGGGCCGCGCTAAGGACGGCCAGGGCCAGCGCCAGGAACCATGTGCGCCTGGGGCGCGCCGGTGACGGGGTGCGGGGCCACGCGGATGTCGGTCTCATAGATGTCCTTCAGGTTCGCTTCGGTGAAGACTTCGGCCGTGGGGCCGTCGAGCGCCACCCGCCCGCCCTTGAGGAAGATCAGCCGGGGGCAGTACAGGGCGGCCAGGTTCAGGTCGTGGGCCGCGGCCAGCACCGTGCCGCCAGCCCTGTGCTGTGCGGCCAGCAGGTCGAAGGCCTCCACGCGCCGGGCCAAATCCAGGGCGCTGGTGGGCTCGTCCAAAAGCAGCAGGCGGCGGCCCTGGCACAGGGCGCGGGCCAACAGCACGCGCTGGCGCTCCCCGCCGGAAAGCCCGCAGGCCTCGCGCGGGGCCAGCTCCTGGCAGCGGGCCTCGGAAAGCGCCGCGTCCACGGCGGCTTCGTCCTCCGGCCCGCAGCCGCCGAAAAATCCGGCATGGGCGTAGCGGCCCATGCGCACCAGCTCCCGTACGGTGAAGCCCTGCGGCACCTGCACGCTTTGCGGCACGCAGGAGGCCAGGCGCGCCCGCTCCCGCGCGGAGATCCGCGCCAGGTCTCGGCCGTCCAGCTCAACCCGGCCGTCCAGGGGCGTCAGCACCCCGGCCAGCGTCAGCAGCAGCGTGGTCTTGCCCGAGCCGTTGGGGCCGAGCAGGGCCGCGAACTCGCCCGCCGCAAGGCGCAGGTCCACCCCGTGCAGCACCGCGCGGCCGCCGTAGCCGGAGCGCAAGCCCGAAGCGCGGATCATGCGCCGCCCCCGCCCCTGGCCATGAGACCCCTGCGGGCCAGCAGCAGGCAGAAGAACGGTCCGCCCACAAGGGCCGTCACCACGCCCACGGGCAGTTCGGCTCCGCCGGGCAGCACGCTGCGCGCCGCCACGTCGGACCAGATGAGCAGAAGCGCGCCCAGCAGGGCCGAGGCGGGCAGGAGCCGCGCGTGCCCGGCCCCCAGGAACAGCCGCGCCAGGTGCGGCACCACCAGCCCCACGAAGCCGATGACCCCGCTGACCGCCACGGCCGCGCCGGAGAGCAGGCTTGCGCCCAGAAGCAGCCACAGGCGCGAGCGCCCGGCGTCCAGGCCCAGCATCCGCGCCTGGGTTTCGCCCAGGGCCAGCAGGTCCAGCTCGCGCGCGCGCCAGAACACCAGTCCCGCGCCAAGCAGCATGTACGGCCAGGCCAGCTCCGCGTGCTCGAAGCCCCGGCCCTGGAAACTGCCCATGACCCAGAACACGATGCTGGCCACGGACTCCTCGTCCAGGCTTTTCAAGAGCGAAATAAGGGCGGAGAGGAAGGTGGACACCACTATGCCCGCCAGGACCACGGTTTCCCGCCGCAGGCCGGAGAGCGGCCCGCCTCCGGCGCGCGCCAGCAACAGCACCAGGGCCAGCGCGCCGAGCGCTCCGGCCAGGGCGCAGGCGGGCAGGGCCATGGCCTGGCCCGTTTGCGCGGCCTGCCCGGCCAGCCCGCCCAGGATGGCCGCAGAGGCGCCGAACGCCGCGCCGCCGGAGACGCCCAGGGTGAAGGAGTCGGCCAGGGGGTTGCGCAGCACGCCCTGGAAGGCCGCGCCCGCCACGGCCAGGGCCGCGCCGGTGAGGCCCGCCAGGAGCACCCGCGCCAGGCGGATGTCCACCACCACCAAGGCCAGGTCCGGGGCCACGGGCGCGCCAAGGGGGATCCCGGCCGCTTGGGCCAGGGCGCGCAGTGCGTCCTGGGCCGTGGTGGGATAGCTGCCCACGGCGCAGGCCAGGACCATTGTGGCGGCAAGTCCCGCCGCCAGCGCGACGGGCAGGGCGAGCGCCCGGACGGCGGCCCGGACGACAGGTCGGTCCGGGGCGCGCAGTGCGGCGGAGCGAAAGTCCCGCCGCACTGGCCCTGTGGCCCCGGTTTCGTGTTCGCCCTGCCCGGTCATGCTAGTGGTCCAGTTCCTTCACGGCGTCCTTCAGGTGCTCGATCCACAGCCTGGCCACGGCCGGACGGCTGCCCAGGCCCGTGAGCTCGGCCTTTGGCGCGAAGCCCTTGGCCTTGAGGATGCTGACCCAGGAGTCCTCCTCGCTGCCGGCCATGTCGTTGTGGGCGTGGTCGCCGGCCACGCTCATCAGCGGCAGCAGGTGCACGGTGCGCGCGCCCATGCGCTTGAGGGCCGGGATGATGTCCTCCAGGCTGGGGCTGCTTTCCACCGTGGCCACGAACACGCCGGGATCCTTCTTCCACAGTTCCAGCTGCAGGGCGGAGTAAGCCGCGTTGGCCGGATGCTCGGTGCCGTGGCCCATGAGCACGACGGCTTCGCCGCGCCCGCGTTTGGGCAGGCTTTTCAACACGGCCTGGGCGGCCAGGGCGATGTCCTCGGGCGTGGAGAGCAGCGGGCGGCCCACGCTGATTGTGCCCATGGACTTGGGCATTCCCTCGAAGGCCTTGGCCGTGGCGCTGATGTCGGTGAACTCGCGGCCGGGGATGGAATGCAGGGACTGCACGGCGACCTCGGTGAAGCCCTCCGCGGCCATGTCGGCCAGGGCCTGGGCCGGGGAGCGCTTCTGCACGCCTTCGCCGGCGATCTTGTCGCGGATGATCTTGGAGGAATAGGCTAGGCGCACGGGCACGCCGGGGAAGGCCGCCTTGGCCTGCCGCGTCAGTTCGTCGATGGATGCGGCGGCTTCGGGCACGCTGGTGCCGAAGGCCACCAGCAGAATGCCGCGCTTGGCCTCCGGAGCCTTGCCGTGCTCTCCGGCGAAGGCGGGCGCGGAAAGGCAGAGGCACAGCAGGGCCGCGGCGAACAGGGACCAATGGAAACGGACTGCGCGTGAACGCATGGGAACCTCCAAAAGCGGAGGGCGGAGTTGGGGGACGCAAAAAAAGCCCCCGTTCCGCGCAACAATAGGCGGAAGGGAGGCTCCGTTTTCATCCCCTTGCGTGTCCCGTCGGACAAAAGCCCTCGTTGCCGACGAGAAGCCATGACACGTGTCCGGCAGGTCTTCCGGCTCACCCCATCGGCCCCGGCCTTCCCGGAAGCATTCTTCCAGTGGCGCGCTTGGGGGCTGACTATTCGCGGGGCTCACGGCGGCGGGTCCGCTCCCGGTTCGCACGGGATTCCCTTTTCACCCCGCGTTGGCGGGGCACCGGACGCAAGGGCGATAGTATGCGGCGGCTTTCGCTGTCAAGCCTGGGCAGGGGGGGCGGCGGGCGCGGCCAGTTCGGCGAGCAGCTTCTCGATGTCCAGCACCAGCGCGTCGCTTTCGCCCATCATGCCGAAGCCCAAAATGGGCAGGGTGTAAATGTCCTGTACGGGCACGGTGAAGCCGGTGACCACCACCTGCTGCTGGCGCAGCACCTCGTCCACCAGCAGCGCGGCCGAAAGCTCGCCCATGCGTACGGTAATGATGAGGCCGCGGTCGATGTCCGGGCAGGCGTCGTCCAGGTCCAGGTGGCGGCACAGGCGCAGCAGGTGGAATATCTGCCCGCGCACGCTCACGGTCTCGCCGCCGTCGGGCAGGGACACCAGGTCGCCTGCGCGCGGGGCGTAGATCTCCAGCACGTCGCGCGAGGGCACGATGAGGGTCTCCGGGCCAACGCGGCACACCAGCGCGTCCACGATGCCCTCGTTCACCGAGCGCGACAGCGGGATGGAGAGCAGGAAGCGCGAGCCGCCTCCGGTGAGGTTCTCGATGGAGATGTCGCCGCCGAGCTGCGCGCGCACGGCGTTGGCCACGGCGTCCATGCCCACGCCCCGTCCGGAGACGTCGGTGACCTTCTCGGCGGTGCTGAAGCCCGAGGCCAGGATGAACTGGACGATTTCCTGCTCGGAGTATTCGTGGCCTTCCTCCACCAGGCCGCGCTCCCGGGCCTTGTTCAGAATCTTCTCCGCATTGAGGCCCCGGCCGTCGTCCGTGACCTCCACATAGGCGGTGTCGCCCTTGCGGTAGGCTGTCAGACGCACGCTGCCGGTCTCGTCCTTGCCTTTTTCCGCGCGCTCCTCCGGGCCTTCCAGGCCGTGGTCCAGGGCGTTTCGCAAGAGGTGCACCAAGGGTTCGTTCAGGCTTTCCACGATGGTCTTGTCCAGGGCCAGCTCGTCGCCGCTGATGACGAAGCGCACCTTTTTGCCCATCTTTTGCGACAGGCTCTGCACCAGGCGGTTCATGGGCAGGAATATCTGCTTCAGGGGCACCAGGCGGATGGCGTCCACCTGGTTCTGCAGGCCGGTGATCACCGTGTCCAGCTCCGCCAGGGTGGAGGCGGACAGGGTGGCCCCTCGCGTGCCGGACTGCGAAAGCACGGCGAAGGTCACCATGAGCTTGCCCACCAGCTCGATCAGGCTGTCCAGACGCTCGGTAGGCACGCGGATGCTGGTGATGCCCTGCTTGCTGGCGGCCAGGGCCTGTTTGGCGTGGTCGTCGGCGGCGTCTGGCGCGGCGGCGTCGGCATGGGGTGCGTCGGCATGGGGCGCGTCGGGCTGGACTTCAAGGGTTTGGGCCGCCGCGGGCATGGCCTCGGCCACGGGTTGCGGCGCAGCGGGCCTGGGCGCCTCCAGCACGCCCGCCAGGGCGTAGAGGAATTTCTTGTTGGCCTCGCACAGGCGCAAGAGCGCCGTGACCACGTTCTCGTCCACAGGGGTGATGCCGTCGGCCAGCATGTCCAGGAGCGAGATGATCTGGGCCGAGCCGAACTTGACGTGCGTGAGCCCAAGATCCTCCAGCACGGGGGCCACGTCGTTGCCGGTGGGGCGGCCCTCCTCAAGCTTGAGGATGCGCTCCTCCAGCGGGGCGATGCACTGGCGGATGACATCCCTCATTGTCCGGCCTCCTGCTGCGGGGCGGGCATGGGCTCCTGCGGGAACAGGGCGTCGAACTCCCAGGCGTAGAAATTCTCCCTGGCCGCGCCGGAAAGCCCGCGCACGCGCAGCGTCCACATGCCGGTCAGGCCGGAGAGGTCCTCCCATACGGAGGAGCCGAAGCTTGTGACGCCGGAGAGGTCCAGGGTCACCGGGGCGGTCTGCGGCAGGGCAAGAACCGCGGCGACCAGCTGGTCGGCCTGGGCCTTGCCGTGCACGCGGGCAGCGGTGAGGCGCAGCACCGGGCCCTCGGGGCCGTCCTCGCGGGCCACGCAGTCGGCGCTGGCCGCCGCCTTGCCCTGCTGCGCCCCGCCGGAAGCCTGCACGAGCATCTCGCACACGGCGTCGATCTCCGCCTGGTCCGGCGCGCCCAGGTCGCGTATCTGCTCAATGGCTGCGAACACGGAGTTCACCCCGTAGGAGGCCAGCGAGATGTTGTCCGCGCTGTGGGGCAAGGTCCCGGCCTGGAGCTTCTTGAGGAAGCTCTCCACCTTGTGGGTGAGCTGGCTGGCGGCCTCGAAGCCGGGCATGAACCCGGTGACGCCCTTGATGGTGTGCAGGGGCCGGGCCAGAATCTCGATGCCCTGGGCCACCTCGTCCGAGCCGAAGAGCTCCAGCCCTTCCAGAACCTGGGGATAATACTTGTCCGCCACCTCGGCGAAGAATTCCTCGGAGAGCGCGTCGCCCACGTCGTTTTTCCGCCCTAGTCGGTTATGAAGCCGAGCTTCTTGAGTTCCTCGAAGAGCTTGTCCTTGCGCACGGGCTTGACGATGTAGCCCGAGGCCTCGCCATCGTGGAAGGAGCGGATCACGGTCTTGGGGTCGTCCAGGGCCGTGGTCATCAGCGCGCGGACAGCCGGGCGGATTTTCTGCTCCTGCTCCATGGCGCGTATCTGCCGCAGGGCCTCCAGCCCGTCCATCTCCGGCATCATGATGTCCATGAGCAGCAGGTCGTAGGGTCGGCCCTCCTGGTGGGCCAGCTTGAAGGCCTCCACGGCCTCCAGCCCGTTGACCACCACGTCCACCTCGAACAGGGTGTTCAGGAAGACCGAAAGCACCTTCCGGCCCAGGAATTCGTCTTCCGCGACCAATGCGCGCATACGTATACCTCCAGAAGCTGAAACCGCACGATGTACCAGCTTATTCGCGGAACTGCGTAAAATGTCAACACGCGATGCGCGCGCCGGGCCCCGTGAACTTGCGCGCCGGGCCGCGAGCGGGTACAAGCCCGCCCATGCGAGGATTCATCACACCCGAACGCCTTGGGCGCATTCGCCACGTGCTTTCGCTGCGGCAGAAGGACGTGACGCTGGTCATGGACAACATCTGGGACCCGCACAACGTCTCGGCCATTTTGCGCAGTTGCGATGCTTTCGGCATTTTCGGCGTGCATCTTTACTACACCACGGAAAAGTGGCCGGATTTGGGGGAAAAGTCCTCGGCGTCGGCCAAGAAGTGGGTGGAGCGCACGAGCCATTCCGACGCGGGAGAGATGCTGGACGGCTTTGCCGCGCGCGGGATGCAGGTCATCCGCACCGGGTTTTCCCAGACCGCAAAGCCCCTGCACGCGTTCGACTTCACCATCCCGACGGCGGTGATCCTGTCCAACGAGCACCGGGGGGCCTCGCCGGAGTTGACGGAGCGCGTGGAGCAGGAGCTGTACATCCCCATGCAGGGCATGGTGCAGAGCCTGAACGTCTCCGTGGCCGCGGCGGTGATTCTGTACGAGATGTTCTCCCAGCGCAGGCGCGCGGGTCTGCTGGATTCCCCCTCCCTTTCCCCGGAGGAGCTGGCCCGGCTGGAGCTGGAGTGGAGCGACCGCTAGGCGCGGCCCGGGCCTGACGCCCTGTGCGCCTTCCTATTTTCCGATGCAGAAGCGGGAGAACACGGCCTCGAGCACCTCGTCGGGCGCGATGTCGCCCGTGAGCTCCGCCAGATGGCGGCAGGCGGCGTCGAGCCGCACGGACAGGATGTCGTAGGGCAGGCCGGTGTCCTGGTCGTCCGCCAGGGCCAGCAGCTCTTGTCTGGCCAGGGCGATGGCCTGCGCCTGCCGGGCGTTGGGGGCGAGGGCGTCCGGGTCGGGTTCGGCTGCGGCCAGCAACGGCCGCAGGCGCTGGCAGAGCGTTTCCAGCCCCTGGCCCGTGCGGGCCGAGACGCGCACCCGCTCAAGCCCCAGGGCTTCCAGCAGGGCTTCGTGCTCCGCCGACGCGGCCTTCTGCTCCGGCCCGGCCAGATCGCACTTGTTCAGCACCGCCAGGGTGCGCCGGGGCTCCAGGGCGCCCAGCGCCTCCCGGTCCTCCACATGCGGCTGGCGGCTGGCGTCCAGCACGTAGAGCACGGCCTCGGCCCGGCCCATGAAGTCCCGCGCCAGCTCCTGCCCCGCCGCTTCCACGGGGTCGATGCCGCCAGCGTCTTGCGCGCGCAGTCCTGCGGTGTCCACCAGGCGCACCGGAAGGCCGGAAAGCTCGATGTGTTCCTCGATGTAGTCGCGCGTGGTGCCTGGCGCGGCAGAGACCAGCGCCCGGTTGCGCCCGGCCAGGGCGTTCAGCAGGCTGCTTTTGCCCGCGTTGACGCGGCCCGCCAGCACGGCCAGCGCGCCTTCGCGCCAGGCGCGCGCACGCTCTACGCCGTGCAGCAGTTCGGCAAGGTCTTCGGCCGCGGCCACAACGCCCTGGCGGAGCCGCTCGGGCGGCAGGCAGTCCACCTCCTCGTCCGGAAAATCCACGGCCAGGGACATGTGCGCCCGCAGGGACTCCAGCCCCTGCCGCAGGGCCGCGATGCGCGCCGACAGCGCCCCGGAAAGCTTCATCTGCGCCAGATGCAGGGCCGCGCGGCTGGGCGCGGCGATGGTTTCGGCGATGGCCTCGGCCTGGGCGAGGTCGAGTCTGCCGTTGCGGAAGGCGCGGAAGGAGAATTCGCCGGGCAGGGCCAGCCTTGCCCCAAGCGCCAGAAGTTCGTCCAGCACGGCGCGCAGCACGGCCGGGCCGCCGTGGCAGTGCAGTTCGGCCACGTCCTCTCCGGTGAAGGAGCGCGGGCCTGGCATGAAGGCGGCGAGCACCTCGTCCAGGGTGCGGCCGCTGGCGTCCAGCAGGTGCCCATGGTGCAGGCGATAGGGCTTGAGCCCGGCAAAGCCTGCCCGCGCGGAGCGGAAGAGCGATTGGGCCAGGTCGCGGGCCTTGGGGCCGCTCAAGCGGACGATGCCCACCGCGCCGGTCCCCTGGGCCGTGGCGATGGCGGCGATGGTGTCGCCCTGGGGCATGTGGGCCATGTGCCGCCTCCCTGAAACGAGGCCGCCGGGGCGGGGACCGAATCCCTGCCCCGGCGGCGCGCGCGGCGTTCAAGCCGGGGCTAGTCCCCGGAGGTCTCGCTGAATTCCTGTGCGGCGTCCTGGGGGATCTCCTCCAGCATTTCGCCGTTCTTGCCCTTGCGCTTGGTCATGATGAGCACGCGCTTCATGGAGCCCTCGCCCTTGCTGCGGGTGAAGACGTGCTCGTCGTCCTGCAGGGTGAGGTGCACCACGCGGCGGTGGTAGCTGCTCATGGGCCGGGTGCTTTGGGTGCGGCCGGTGCTCATGGCCTTGTCGGCCAGATGCCGGGCGATTTGGCGCAGGCGCTCGTCCTGGTTCTCGCGGTAGTCGCCGGCGTCGATCTGCACCCGCACGGAGGCGTCCATGCGCCTGGAGACCAGCCGGTTGGCCAGGTATTGGATGCTGGCCAGGGTCTGGCCCTCGCGCCCGATGAGCAGGCCGGAATTCTCCGGGTCCTCGATGCGCACGCACACGCGGTCGGGCTTGAGCTCCACGCTCACCACGGCGGTTTCCACCAGCTGCTCCAGAAGCTTGCCCACCACCTCGCGGGTCACCTGCTCAAGCAGGGCCTGGTCCAGGTGGTCGATGCCCCTTGGCGCGCCGTTGTCCTCATCGTCGCCGAAGCCGCCTGTCGCTTCGTCGCGGCGGGGGGCCTGGGAGCGCGGGGCGTCGGCCTCGCGGCGCGGACGCTCGCGGCGGCTGCGTCCGCGTCCGACCTCGCCCTCGCCGGACCTGTCGGACCGCTCGGGCCGGTCGGACCGCTCAGGCCGGTCGGGCCGGTCAGACCGTTCAGAACGCTCGGGCCGGTCGGATTGGCGTTCGCTTGCGCCGCGCTGGCCCGTGCGATCGCCGGAGCGTTCGCCTCGCCCGCGGCCACGGCCACGGCGGCTGCCACGTCTGGGCTCGTCGGTCTCGCCAGCGGCGGGCGACTCGCCCGTCTCGGCCTGGACCGGAGCGGGTTCGGCCTGCGCGGGGGCTTCCTCGCGCTCGTGCCGTTCGGGGCGCTCGGCCGTTTCCGTCCGCTGGGCGGGCTCGGCGCGGCGCTCCGGTTCGATGATCGGCTTGAAGGCGCCGCGGGGCTTGGCCCGCACGACGGCCTTTTTCACGCCCACCAGGCCGAAGATGCCCGAGGAGCCGCCGGAGACGATCTCGATCTCCAGCTTGTCGCGCTTGAGGTCATAATGCCGACACGCGGCCTCTATGGCCTCGTCCAGGTTCTTGCCCTGGAATTCCTTGCTTTCGCTCATGTATCCTCCCAGCAGAGTGTTACGCCACCGGCGCGTCCCCTAGGCCTTGCTGCGCATCATCCACCACTGCTGGGCGATGGAGAGGACGTTGTTCACCAGCCAGTAGACCACGAGCCCGGACGGGAAGTTCAGGAACAGGAAGGTGAACACCACAGGCATGAGCAGCATGATCTTGGCCTGCATGGGGTCCCCTCCGGTGGGGGTCATCTTCTGCTGAATGAACATGGTGGCCCCCATGATCAGGGGGGTGACATAATAGGGGTCCTTGGCCGAAAGGTCGGCGAGCCACACGAGATCAGTGAAGGGCACGTGGGTGATGAACGCCGCGTGACGGAGCTCGATGCTGCCGAGCAGGGCCTTGTACAGGCCGAAGAAGACGGGAATCTGCACGATCATCGGCAGGCAGCCGCCGGCCGGGTTCACCTTGTAGGTCTTGTAGAGCGCCATGATTTCCTGGTTCATGCGCTCCTTGTCGTCGGCGTGCTTCTCGCGCAGCTTCTGGATCATGGGCTGGATCCGCTTCATCTGCTCCATGCTCTTGTAGCTTTTCTGCGAAAGGGGCCAGAAGATGAGCTTGATGAGCACGGTCAAGAGGATGATGGCCACGCCGTAGTTGTGCACGTAGGCGTAGAACCAGTTCAGCAGCTTCAACAGCGGCACGGCGATGATGTGGAACCAGCCGAAGTCGATGGCTTCCTCAAGCTTGTTGGGCATGGTGGACAGGATGCCGCGGTCCGCCGGGCCGACATAGTAGGAGCAGCCCACGGTCTTGGACTGTCCGGGCTCGAAGGTGGCGGCGTTGCTCACAGCCAGGTTGAACACGTCGTCCTTGAGGCGGCCGAAGGCGAGGGAGCCTTCCGCCTTGGGCAGGGCGGCGAAGAGGAAGTAGTTGCTCTCGATGGCGGCCCAGTTCACGGGGTCCTTGGAAGCCGCGCCCGTCTCCTTCAGGTCGCCGTGGTCGGTGTGCTCTTCGAAGCCGCTTTTGACCTTGCCGAAGGCGATGCGGGTGACGTTGTAGCTGTCGCCCTTGGGCGCAAGCCCAGCGGAGGCGACGCCGAAGGCCACCCGGCCGGACACCGGGGCCTGTCCGGGGTTGGTGATGGTGGTCTCCTCGGTCACAAGGTAGGAATCGGCGCTCAAGGTGAGGCGCCGAACGATCTTGAGCCCGGCGGCCTCGCCGCTGAAGACCAGCGTCTGCTTGGCATTGCCCGAAAGCTCCACGTCGCCGCCCTCATAGGTCCAGCCGGGGGCGTTCCAGGTGTGCACCTCGCCGCCCTCGGGCAGGATCATGAGGCCCAGCGCGGCCTTGTTGCGCGCGGCCTGACCCACAATGTCGATGTTGGCGGAGCCGGGCTCCACGGTCTCGCGGTACTTGGCCAGCACAAAGCTTTCCAGCACGCCGCCCTGGGTGTTGAAGCGGGCGGTGAAGAGCGGGGTCTTGACCATGACCGGGCGGCCCTGAGCCAGGGCGGTGGTGGCGTCGGCGGCAGCGGTGGGGGCGTTTTGCGTCGGCTGCTCCAGCTTGGATTCGGGCTGGGCGGCCACGGGCGGGGTCTGGGGTGCGTCGGGCGGGAAAAGGTAGCTCCAGCCGAAAAGGATCACAAGGGAGAGGGCCAGGGCCGCGATGAGGCGTTTGGTATCCATGTGTCAGCTCGCGTGGGTGTCTGGGATGTTGGGGGTAAAACCGACGGGCACGGGGTCGTGTCCGCCCCGGCACAGGGGCTGGCAGCGCAGTAGGCGCCACAAGGTCAAGAGCCCGCCCTTGAACGCGCCGTGCAGGATCACGGCCTGCCGGGCATACTGCGAGCAGGAGGGCTCAAAGCGGCAGGAGCCCGCGAAGAGGGGGGACAAAAGTCTCTGGTAGAGCCAGATGAACGCCAGCAGGACGGACTGCGCCATGGTGCGCTCCGCCCCGCGCGTGCCTCTCAGCATGGAGACCTCGCGTCGGTCATCCCGTCTCCGGCCTCGCGGGCGAGCCGCTCCAGGACGGGAAGGAATTCCTGTTCCGCCAGGGCCATGTCCATGCGCTTCGGGTCCAGGTTCCGCTTGGGAACAACGACGATGTCGAGGGGCCGGACGATCATGGCCTGGCGCAGCCTGAAGAATTCGCGCAACACGCGGCGCACGCGGTTGCGCACCACCGCCCGCCCGACCTTGCGGCTTACCGTAAGGCCAAGCCGCAAGCCTTCCCCCGCCGCGTCGCGCTCAAGCACGAAGAGCACGAAATGGCGGGTGAAGTGCTTGCGGCCCTGGTCGTAACAGGCGCCGAAGCGTCTGCTGTCCGGCAGGCGGTGGCTCTTGGGCCAGCCTAGAGGGCTAATCTCTTGCGCCCCTTCTGGCGGCGGCGGCGGATGACGGCCTGGCCGTTCTTGGTGCGGGAGCGGACGAGGAAGCCGAGGGTGCGCTTCCTTCTGATCTTGCTGGGCTGGTAGGTACGCTTGCTCATATGTGTTCTCCTGAGAGGATGGTATCGTCTCCGTCGGTGCGGAACCAAGCCCTATAGGGGCAAATCGCGCGCGCGTCAAGCGCGGGCCGCAGGGGGCGGCGGCGGGCGCGCCCTTTGCGACGGAGCCATCCTGTGCTATCGTGTTCCGCATGTCGAGGCAAGCATTCCTTTCCGCGCACAGGGCCTATCGCGAGTCTGTCCTGGCCCAGCCGGGGGAGCGGCGCTTCCAGGTGGTGCTGGAGCAGACCGATCTCATGGTCACCGCCGAGACCGACCTGAGCGGCCCCATGCTGGACATGGCGCGCGTGCTGCGCGGCGAGCTCAAAAACTACATGCTCACCCATCCCGGCTTCCGCGAAAGTCTCGTGCCTTTTCCCGTGCAGGACGACGCCCCGGAGATCGTGCGCGAGATGGCCCGCGCCTCCGCCCTGGCGAACGTGGGCCCCATGGCCGCCGTGGCCGGGACCATCGCCCAGCTGCTGGCCGAGCGTTTTGCGCCATTGAGTCCGAACCTCATTGTGGAGAACGGGGGCGACATCTTCATGCGCTCCACCCGGAAGCGCACCGTTGCCCTGCTGGGCGACCCGCAGTCCGGCGCGCGGCTGGGCCTGGCTCTATCCCCGCGCGATTTTCCCGTAAGCCTGTGCGCCTCCTCGGCCACCATCGGGCATTCCTTGAGCCTGGGCAAGGGCGAGCTGGTGGTGGTGCGCTCCAGAAGCGCCGCCCTGGCCGATGCCGCGGCCACGGCCCTGGCCAACCTCATCGATACGGCGGACGACCTGGACCTGCTGCTGGCCCGCGCCCGCAAAATGGGTTCCCTCGGCGTGGAGGGCGTGTTCGCCCAGGCCGGGGGCAGGCTGGGGGTGTGGGGCAAGATGGAGCTGGTGGCCCTGGACGGCGAGGGTTAGGGCAGGTCCCAGGCGCGCCAGCGGCCTCCGCCAAACGACTCGCGTTCCGGGCCGCGCACCGGCCAGGCCGGGAATTCGCGGCCAGCCGTGAACCCCACGCCGATCGCGCCTTTGCGCGCGTACAGCACAAAGGCCCAGGCCGGGTCGAAGCCGCTTGCCGTGGCCGACCAGAAGCCTTCGGCCTCCACGCGCCCCAGGGCGGCAAGGGCGTCGGGAAGCGCCGGATCGGCCCGGTCCGCATGGACCAGGGACTCCAGCTCGCGGATGCCCGGCAGACGCCAGCCCGGCCCGACCGACGCGGCCAGGGCCCGCGCGTCCTCCCAGTCCAAGGGCCGGGGATCGAGACGTTCCGGGTGCAGCCAGCAAAGCCCGGTCAGGGCGTCCAGCACCTCTCCGCCGCGCACGCTGAAGCGCGGCTCGGGCCAGGGCGCGCCCAGGCGCAGCTCCCCGTCCTGCCCGGTCCCGGCACATGCGGTCTGCGCTCCGGCCGCATCGAAGCAGCTCGTTTGGCCGGTGCGCGGCAAGAGCCCGCCCATCCCCCGCACGGGCCAGAGCAGCCGGTGCTCGTCCTTGCGGCTGAAGAACAGCCTCGCGCCCTCCAGGTGCATGTTCCAGGCGTAGGCCTCGTTCCCGGCCTTGGTTGTGGAGGTCCAGCACCAGCCCAGGAACACGTCCTGGAAAGGGTGCCCGGCGGGCAGGGCGGGTTGTCGCGCGCCGTGGTCCGCAAGGGAGCGCAGCTCCGCCCGGTTGGGCATACGCCAGTCGGAGAAGCCGAGGAAGGAGGAGCGGTTGAGGTCGGCCACGGCGGCCAGGGCCTCGGTCCAGGGCAGGGGGAAGCCCAAGGGGTTGGCCGAGCGGCTCCACACGAGGCCTGTGGCGGCGTCGCGGACGAAGCCGCGAGGGTCGGGGTT
Organism: Humidesulfovibrio mexicanus; assembly: GCF_900188225.1. Lineage (NCBI taxonomy): Bacteria > Pseudomonadati > Thermodesulfobacteriota > Desulfovibrionia > Desulfovibrionales > Desulfovibrionaceae > Humidesulfovibrio > Humidesulfovibrio mexicanus. The sequence continues at coordinate 79,253 of NZ_FZOC01000005.1, forward strand.
GAAGCGGCTGGGCATGTGCGCCTTGGGCTATTGCGGCGCGGCGCGCGCGGCGCGGATGGCGTCCAGCGTGTCGCGGTAGGCCTTGCGCGCGGCCTCGGAGGGCGCTGCGGCCACGGCGGCCTCGGCCAGCGCCTGGGCCTCTTCAAGCGCGCGGCCGCGCTTGAGCAGCACCCAGGCCAGGTTGTTGCGCACCTCCGGGTTGCCGGGCAGCCGCTCCAGGGCCGCGCGGTATTCGGCCTCGGCCTCGGGCAGCTTGCCCCGCGCATAGAAGACGTTGCCCAGGTAGAGGCGGGCCAGGGGCTCGCGGTGCATGGCCTTGCCGTATTCGGCGGCTGCGGCGTCCAGGTCGCCCTTGGCCTCGTAGGCCATGCCCAGGCGCAGGTGTTCGTCCGCCGAAAGCGGGTCGTCATGCACGGTGATGCGCGGCAGGGAGCAGCCCGCCGCCAGCAGGGCGAGCCCAAGAACAAGCGCGCCAAGTATTCCGCCCCGCATCACATCCCCTCCTTGGCCGCGCCTTGGCCCGGCGTCACCAGCAGCATCCAGCGTGCCGCGCCCTCCCAAACGGAAAGGAACGCGCCCCAGGACAGGCGCACGCCCTGCCTGCGGCCGGAATTGGCGATGACTCCCTCGGCGTCGTAGCCCGTGACCACCATGAAGTGCGGCACGCGGATGCCGCCCAGACCCTCGTCCACCATGACCAGCGGCGGGATGCCCGCGTTGACCGCCTTGGCGATGTCTTCCGCCGCGCCCTTGGAAAAGCGCGCCGAATGCCCGCGCCCGCGCGCGTACAGCACCAGGTCCAGGCTCAGGCTGCCGCGCAGGTCCGCGCGGTACACGGCGCGGGAGATTTCCTGCGGAGTGGCCGGGTCGCCCAGGTGGTTGAGCACCATGGCCAGGGAGGCCGGACCGCATTGATGGTCTTCCTGGGCGTGGAAGGGCACGCCGGGCACCTGCCCCCGGCCCGGAGGCGGCGCAAAGCCCGCGGGCGGCCTGGCGCAGGCCGAAAGCGCCACGGCGGCCAGCAGAAGCGCGGCCAGCGCCGCCGGAAACGCGAGGGCCGCCCACAAGGGCGGCCCGGCGGCCCGTGTCGGGCGGTTGTGCTCCATTTGGGGCTACCGGATGGTGACCGTCTTGTCGCTGAGCTTCAGGATGACCACCACCAGCAGCACGATGACCAGAAGCCCGATGACGAAGCCCACGCCGTCGCCGCCGGCGTCCAAGGAGTCGAGCTGGGTGGCCAGGCTGTGCAGGTCGGAGTCGGAGACGGCGGAAAGCTTGGCGGAGATTTCCTCGTCGGTGTAGCCCAGGGCCGCGAGCTTGCCTTTGATGGCCTTGTGCTCAAGGGCCTTCTGCACGATGTCCATGTCCTGGGCGCGCAGTTCGCTGGCCATGCTCATGGCCGTGGGCACAAGGGCCGCCTCGGCCTTGGGCGCGAAGGAGATGAGGCTCATGACGGCGATGAGCACGAAGGCCGTGTGGCGCATGAATGTCGTGTGAAGAATGGACTGCATGGGGCCTCCCGGTGTGTTTTTTGGGATGAAGAACGGCGGCGGCGCCTCCTGTGGCGCACCTCCGGCCGACGCAAGGGCTTCATACTCGTACAGGAACAAAGGTGTCAATGCGGCAGCGGCAAACCGCATGTGTCCGTCTATGCTTCATGCGCTGCGCGGTTCTTCTTCCTCTTTGGCGCTTGCCCGCACGGCCAGGGCGAACTCGCGCACCTCGTCCTCCGTGGTGGCGAAGCTGGTCATGAAGCGGACCACGCTTTGCGCTTGGTCCCAGACATAGAAGGCGAAGCGCTCCCGGAGCCGCGCGATGGCGCGCGGGGCCAGGGCCGCGAACACGGCGTTGGTCTGCACGGGCTGGACGATGCGCACCCCCGGCCCAGAGGCGAGGCATTCCGCCAGCAGGCGGGCCATGGCGTTGGCGCGGGCGGCGTTCTCAAGCCAGAGGCCGTCCTCCAGCAGGGCCAGGAACTGCGCGGCGATGAACCGCATTTTGGAGCAGAGCTGCATCCCCTGCTTGCGGATGAAGGGGAAGTCCGCCGCAGGTTCCGGCCGGAAGAACACCACGGCCTCGCCGAACATGAGGCCGTTTTTCGTGCCCCCGAAGCTGAGCGCGTCCACGCCCGCATCAACGGTGATGTCGGGCAGGGAACAGTCCAGCGCGGCCGCCGCGTTGCCAAGGCGAGAGCCGTCCATGTGCAGCAGCATTGCGTTGTCATGGGCGAACCCGGCCAGGGCGCGCACCTCGTCCGGGGTGTACACGGTGCCCAGTTCCGTGGCCTGGGTGATGGACACGCAGCGGGGCTGGTTGTGGTGCTCGTTGCCCAGGTGCAGCAGATAGGGTTCAAGCAGGGCCGGGGTCAGCTTGCCGTCCGGCGTGTCCACAGGCAGCAGTTTGCAGCCCAGGTGCCGTTCCGGCGCGCCGCATTCGTCCACATTGATGTGCGCGCTGGCCGCGCAGAGCACGGCGTGGTGCGGCCGGGTCATGGCCTGCAGCGCCAGCACGTTGGCCGCCGTGCCCAGGAACACGAAGAAGGCCTCAGCCTCGGGGCCGAGAAGCTCCTTGAAGCGGGCGCGGGCGGCTTTGGTGAGCGGGTCGTCGCCGTAGGCCCCGGCCGGGCCGCTGTTGGCCTCGGCCAGGGCCCGCATGACCCGTGGATGCACGCCGGCGTAGTTGTCGCTGGCGAAGCAGGGAGCGTCGCGCATCTGGTGCGCTACAGCGCCAGGGCCCGTTTGATGCGCGCCAGGCTTTCGGGCTTGCCCAGGGCGCACATGGTCTCGAACAGGCCGGGGCTGGCGGTCTTGCCGGTGAGGGCCACGCGCAGGGGCTGGGCCACCGCCTTGAACTTCAGGCCGCGCTCGTCCAGAAACGCCTGGGTCGCGGCTTCCAGCGCCTTGTGGTCGCCATAGTCGGCCGGGGCCTCATAGATGGGCAGCAGCGCGGCGAGCAGTTCGCGGGCCTCGGGCTTCAGGTGGTCGGCCACGGCCTTGTCGTCGTAGGGCAGGCTGGCGGCGTCCACCAGGAACAGGCGGGCCATGTCGGCCATTTCCGCAAGGGTCTTGGCGCGGGGCTGCAAGAGCGGGATCACGGCCTCAAGGTACGCGGTGTCGAGCCTGAGCCCTGCCGTGTCCTCGTAGAATTCCGGCAGCAGGGCGGCCAGGCGCGCGGGCGCGGCCTCCTTGATGTAGTGGGCGTTCAGCCACTCCAGCTTCTTCATGTCGAAGACCGAGGGCGAGTTGCCCAGGTTGCCGGTGCCGAAGAGCCGCACCAGCTCCTCGCGGCTGAAGATCTCCTGATCGCCGTGGCTCCAGCCGAGCCGCGCCAGGTAGTTCACCAGGGCCTCGGGCAGGTAGCCCATCTTCTTGTATTCCATGACGGAAAGCGCGCCGTGGCGCTTGGAGAGCTTGGCCTTGTCCGGCCCCAGGATCATGGGCACGTGGCCGAACTGGGGCACGTCCCAGCCAAAGGACTGGTACAGCAGGATTTGCCGGGGGGTGTTGGCCACGTGGTCGTCGCCGCGCAGCACATGGGTCACGCCCATCTCGTGGTCGTCCACCACAACGGCCAAGTTGTAGGTGGGCGAGCCGTCGCCGCGGCGCAGGATCATGTCGTCCATTTCGGCGTTCTGCACGGCCGTGGGGCCTTTGACCATGTCGTGGAAGGCGGTGACGCCGTCGTGGGGGGTCTTGAAGCGCACCACCCATCCCTCGCGCTGACCATCGCCCGGGGCCAGGCCCAAATCGCGGCAGCGGCCGTCGTACTTGGGCTTCTTGCCCTCGGCGCGGGCCTTCTCGCGCATGGCCTCCACCTCGTCCGGCGTGCAGCGGCACCAGTAGGCGCGGCCGGACTCCAGCAGACGGTCGATGTAGCTGTTGTAGAGGTCGAAGCGCTGGCTCTGGAACACGGCGGTTCCCTCGGCGGCCAGGTCCAGCCAAGCCATGGCCTCGATGATGGCGTCCGTGGCCTCCTGGGTGCTGCGCTCGCGGTCGGTGTCCTCCACGCGCAGGAGGAACTGGCCGCCCGTGTTCTTGGCGAGCAGCCAGCTGAAGAGCGCGGTGCGCGCGCCGCCGATGTGCAGGTAGCCCGTGGGGCTGGGGGCGAAGCGGGTGACGACGGTCATGGGCTACTCCGCCACGTTCTCGACGGCCTTGGCCTCGGGCACTTCCTTGAGCACGATGCGCTCCACGCCGCTTTTGAGGGTCATTTGCGACATGGGGCAGCCTTTGCAGCGGCCGGTGAGCCGCACCTTGACGATGCCGTTCGCGGTCACGTCCACCAGTTCAACGTCGCCGCCATCGGCCTGCAGCATGGGGCGGATCTTGGCCAGGGCGGCCTCGACTTTCTCGCGCATGGGAGTACCTCCAAAAAAGAAATGAGCCCGCGAACCGGAAGGGACTGCGGGCGTTGCACGCTGGGCGCAGAACTACGGCCTTTGGCCCCGGCTGTCAACGAAGCGGGGCGGGAGGGGCTTGGGGGGGGCTGGCCTGGACGCGGGTTTGCGGGGCGCCTCTATTACGTGCGGCTCCACAGGGCCAGCACCACCAGCCGCCAGAGCATGTTCTTGCGGTTGATGCCGCTGGCGTGCTCCCTGGCCACGGCCAGGGCGGCGTCCAGGTTCAGGTGTTCGGCCAGGGCCGGGTGGGCCTGGCCCAGGGCCTCGCGCACGAAGCCCTGCATGGGTCCGGCCATCCATTCGCGCACGGGCAGATCGAAGCCCTGCTTGCGGCGGTACAGCACATCGGGCGGTACGCGCGTTTCGGCCATCTTTTTGAGCAGGTACTTGGTCTCCTGGCCGCGCACTTTGAGGCTGACCGGGAAGCTGGCGAAGAGCTCCACCAGCCGCACGTCGAGCAAGGGCGAGCGCACCTCCAGGGCGTGGGCCATGCTGGCGATGTCCATCTTGACCAAAAGGTCGTCGGGCAGGCTGGCGCTGTTGTCGATGTACTGGATGCGCTCCACCGGGTTGCCCGCCCGCTGGAACGAGCGTTTGAGCACGGGCAAAAACCAGTCCGCATGGGCGGCGGCCACGGCCTGGGCTGTGGCCGGGGTGTACAGGCGGCGTTTGAGGGGCCGGAGGCGGCCTTCGTCGCGCAACAGGGGCTTGGCCTCGGGCCAGAGGTTGGCGGCGGCGGCCTCGCGCAGCAGGCGGGCCATGGCTCCGTCCGAGGCGGCCAGGGCGCGCAGGGCCGCATCGCCGGGAAGCGGGGCCAGGGCGCAGAGGGCGCTGGCCATGCGCGCGTGGCGGTAGGTGGGGTAGCCGCAGCAGAGTTCGTCGCCGCCATCGCCGCCAAGGGCCACGGTGATGTGCTGGCGCGCCATGCGCGAGAGCGCCAGCGCGGGCAGGGCGGAGTCGTCGGCGTAGGGCTCGCCGTAGCGTTCCACGGCCTCGGGCAGCAGGGCCATGCTCGCCGGGGGCATGACCTCGTGGTGCAGGGCGATGCCCAGATGCCGGGCCACGGCCTGGGCGTGGGGCAGTTCGTCGTACTTCTTCTCGTCGAAGCCGATGCAGAAGGCTTCCACCTTGCCGGGGCAGAGCTCGGCCAGCACCGCAGCCACAAGGCTCGAATCCACCCCGCCGGAGAGCAGCAGGCCAAGGGGCACGTCGGACTCCAGGCGCAGGCGTACGGCCTCGCGCAGCTCGGTCCAGGCCAGGTCCAGGGCCTCGGCCTCGCCCACCTGCCGCTTGGCGCGGAAATCAAGCTCCCAGTACCGGCGGATGGCGAGTCCGGGGGCGCCCTCGCGGCAGGAATAGGTGGCGCAGCAGCCCGGCGGCAGCTTGCGCAGGCCTTTCAAAATGCTTCTGGGCGCGGGCACGAAGCCCGTGCTCAGGTACAGGTCCAGGGCCTCCGGGTCCAGCGCGCCGGAGGACAGGGACGGGCAGTCCGGATGGGCGCGCAGGGCGCGTATCTCCGAGGCGAAGACCAGCCCGCCGCCGTCCGCTGTGGCCGGGCTTTGGAAATAGACCAGGGGCTTCTTGCCCAGCGGGTCGCGGGCCAGGAAGAGCTCACGGCGTGCGGCGTCCCAGATGGCGAAGGCGAACATGCCGCGCAGGCGTTCAAGGCAATCCTGGCCGTACACGCGGTACAGGGCCAGCAGCACCTCGGTGTCGCCGGTGGTGCGGAAGCGCTCGCCCTGCGCTTCCAGCTCGGCGCGAAGCGCCCGGAAGTTGTAGATCTCGCCGTTGAAGACGATGACGTTGCCGGTTTTGGGGTCGTGCATGGGCTGGCCCGCGCGCGTGTCCAGGTCCAGGATGGACAGGCGCGTGTGCCCCAGGGCGACCTCCGGCGCGGCCCAGCGGCCTGTGGCGTTCGGCCCCCGGTGGGCGATGCGCTGCAGCACCCCCTCCAGGCGCGCGGCCGCGTCCGGGGGCAGTCCGCCGGGGCGCGCGTGTCCGCAAATGCCGCACATGCGCTACAGCCCGAGCACCTTTTTGAAGTAGTCGATGGTGGGGCCGAGGCCGTCCTCCAGCAGCACCTTGGGCTCCCAGGCGAAGGCGGTCCTGGCCAGGGCGATGTCCGGCCTGCGCTGCATGGGGTCGTCCTGGGGCAGGGGCTTGTGGACGATTGTGGACGACGAGCCCAGGCGGGCCACGACCTTTTCGGCAAGCTCCAGGATGGTGAACTCCCGCGGGTTGCCCAGGTTCACCGGCCCGGTGAAGTCGTCGGGCGTGTGCTCCATCAGGCGGATGAGCCCTTCCACCAGGTCGTCCACGTAGCAGAAGGAGCGGGTCTGGTCGCCCTTGCCGTACACGGTGATGTCCTCGCCGCGCAGGGCCTGGACGATGAAGTTGGAGACCACGCGGCCATCGTCCACCGCCATGCGCGGGCCGTAGGTGTTGAAGATGCGGGCCACCTTGATGCGCAGGCGGTGCTGGCGGTGGTAGTCGAAAAAGAGCGTCTCGGCGCAGCGCTTGCCCTCGTCGTAGCAGGCGCGGGGGCCGATGGGGTTGACGTTGCCCCAGTAGCCTTCCTGCTGCGGATGCATGGCCGGGTCGCCATACACCTCGCTTGTGCTGGCTTGCAAAATCTTGGCCTTGATGCGCTTGGCCAGGCCCAGCATGTTGATGGCCCCGTGGACGCTGGTCTTGGTGGTCTGCACGGGGTCGTGCTGGTAGTGGATGGGCGAGGCCGGGCAGGCGAGGTTGTAGATCTCGTCCACCTCCACATACAGGGGGAAGGTCACGTCGTGGCGCAGCACCTCGAAACGCGGGTGCCCCAGCAGATGGCGGATGTTTTCCTTGCGGCCCGTGAAGTAGTTGTCCACGCACAGAACGTCGTTTCCCGCCTCCAGCAGGCGCTCGCACAGGTGGGAGCCCAGGAAGCCGGATCCGCCGGTGATGAGGATGCGTTTTGCGTTGGCCATGCGCTCTCCGGATTGAGGTTTTTCAGCTGGAATGAGCAATATGCCGAATCGGCCGGGCGCACAAGCGGCCGGGAGCGGAGGGATCTGCGGGAAAAGTGTTACGAATCATAAAATTGTGCTACCAAACGGGTTGAATTTGATGTAGCACCGTGTCTCGCCATGTGGGGGAGTGTGCGTCTCTGTGTCTTTCTCCGTGGAATTTTGTATATCATCTTGGTTTTATGAGTAAAATTGATTATTGCCTACGGGGGAGCAGGAATTCTCCACAGGGTCTTGATGATTGTGAAAACATGAACATGTAAAAAATATATATTTGCAAATCAGCTAGTTGCTCCGACGCGGACGGGCAAAAAAAACACGGACGAGGTGAGATTTTCCGGAACAGGGGTTGACGTCCTTCGCAAGTCGGGGCAGAGTAGGGATAATAGACCAAAAGGTTTGGCAAGGCTCATTTTTCCGGACTGTTTTCTTCCGGTAAGGGGGAGTTTTATGGTCTTTAGCTGGCTTCACTTCGCCATCATTCTGTTCCTTCTGGGCGGACTGCTGTTTGCTGGCGGTCCGCTCATTTTGTCGTACCTGGTGGCGCCGCGTGCGCGCGGAGGGGATATGGGAATGCCGTACGAGTGCGGCATGAGACCCTACGGCGGCGCCTGGACGAGCTTCGGGATCAACTACTACGTCTACGCGATGCTGTTCCTGGCCTTCGACGTGGACGTGCTTTACCTGTTCCCGGTGGCGACGGCCTACCGTTTCACCGAGGGCTGGCTGCCCTTCCTGGAAATGGTCATCTTCCTCACTGTGCTCGCGCTCGCAATCATCTACTTCTGGGCGAAAGGGGTGTTCACATGGCCGCGCAAAATCTCATAGCGCAAAAACCCGACGTCGTTGTCGCCGACCCGCTGCTGAACATCGGGCCGGGCAAGCAGATCGTGGACCTGTGCCGGTCCATGTCTTTGTGGCCCATGACCTTCGGCCTGGCCTGCTGCGCCATTGAGATGATGGCCGTGGGCATGGCCCGGTGGGACATCGCCCGTTTCGGGGCCGAGGTGTTCCGCCCTTCGCCCAGGCAGAGCGATTTGATGATCGTGGCCGGCACGGTGACCAAGAAAATGGCCCCCGCCGTGGTGCGCCTGTATGAGCAGATGCCCGCCCCGCGCTGGGTCATGGCGCTGGGCAACTGCGCCATCTCCGGCGGTCCCTTCCGCTACAAGGACCAGTACGGCATCATGGAGGGCGTGGACACGCTCATCCCTGTGGACGTGTACGTTCCCGGCTGCCCGCCCAGGCCCGAGGGCCTGCTGGAGGGGCTTTTCCTCCTGCAGGAGAAGATCACCGGCAAGCGCTTCTGGCCCAATCCCCCTGTGGACGGGCCCTTCGAGGAGGGCAAGTAGATGGAAGAGCTGCTGAAAGGCCTGGCCGTGGACTACATGGCCAAGGGAGAGTTCCGCAAGACGGGCTTGAGCTGGCAGGCCATTTTGCCCGCGGGCAGTCTGGTGCGCGCCGCCGAGCGGCTGCTGGCGGCAGGGTATTTCCTGGAGGACATCGGCGCGGTGGATTGTGCGGAAGGGTTTGTGGTGAACTATAACTTCGCCCACTGGGACACGCCGGGCAGGGCGCGGCTGCGCGTCATCGCCCCGCACGACGCGCCAAGCGTTCCCTCCATTGCGGGGGTGTACCACGGTGCGGAGTGGCACGAGCGCGAGGTCCGCGATTTTCACGGCGTGCTGTTCGAGGGCAACCCGAACTTCATTCCGCTTTTGATCGACCCGGACATGGCCGACTGCTTCCCCCTGCGCAAGGACCCGAAATCGCGCTCCAAGATGCGCGACGTTCTGGAGGCCGGGCAGGTGGTGTTCTGCGCGCCCGCCTTTTCCCTCATGACGCCCGACGCCCCGGCAGAGGGCGCCGCCGACAAGGCATAACCCAAGGACGGCGCGGAGCTATGACACAGAACGCCTTTACCGACATGGTCGCCGGAGACTTCTACACCACCAACTTCGCCAAGGACGCGAAGGACGGCTCGCTGATTCTGAACCTGGGCCCGCAGCACCCCTCCACCCACGGCGTGTTGCGCGTCATCGTGGAGCTGGACGGCGAATACGTCCTGCGCGCGGAGCCGGTGCTGGGCTATCTGCACCGGATGCACGAGAAGATGGCCGAGATCAAAACCGCGGCCCAGTACATTCCCAACATGGGCCGGGTGGACTACGGCCACGCGATCGGCTGGAACTGGGCCTTTGTGGGCGCGGTGGAGAAGCTGGCCGGCATCGAGGTTCCGGAACGCGCCGAGTACGTGCGCGTCGTCACCTGCGAATTGAACCGTCTCGCCTCGCACCTCCTGTGGTGGGGCGCATACCTGCTCGACCTGGGGGCCTTCACCCCCATCATGTACGCCTTCGACGACCGCGAAAAGATTCTGGACATCCTGCAGCGGCCCACGGGTTCGCGCCTTACCTACAGCTACTTCCGCGTTGGCGGCGTGGCCCAGGACCTGGACGACGAGGCCATACGCCTCATCCGCGAGTTCATTCCCTGGATGCGCTCGCGGCTGCCCATGTACAAGGATCTGGTCTCCGACAACATCATCCTGCGCCGCCGCATAGAGGGCGTGGGAGCCATAGAGCCCGAATGCTGCCAGCGCTACGGCGCAACGGGCCCCGTGCTGCGCGGATCGGGAGTGGGCTACGACGTGCGCCGCATCGACCCCTATTCCGTGTACCCCAAGCTGGACTTCGAGATTCCCACCTCAAATCTCAAGGACGCCCGCGGCCGCTACGATGTGCGCATCGCCGAGTTCGAACAGAGCTTGCGCATCATCGAACAGTGCCTGGACATGATGCCCGAGGGCGAGGTGCTGGTGAAGGGCGCGCCCAAGCCGAGTTGGAAGGCCCCCAAGGGCGAGTCCTACTTCGCGGTGGAAGGGGCGCGCGGCAAGATCGGCGTGCATCTTGTCTCCGATGGGGGCAAGAACCTGTACCGCTGCAAGCTGCGCGCGCCGGGCTACTGCAACTTGAGCCTTTTCGCCGAAGTCTCGAAGGGCACCATCCTGGCCGATGCCGTGGCCATCCTGGGCAGCCTCGATCTGATCATCCCGGAAATCGACAGGTAGGAGAACGCGATGCCCGCAGAACTCATACGCATCCTCGTGGGCCTTGTGGCCGTGGCCGTCAGCGTGGGCCTCATCGGCCTGGTGATGGTCTGGGTGGAGCGCAAGGTGGCCGGCCACATCCAGCGGCGGCCAGGACCCTACGAGGTCGGCCCCAACGGATTGTTGCAGCCCCTGGCCGACGCCCTCAAACTTGTGGGCAAGCAGTTGTTCATGCCCGACAAGGCCGACCCCATCCTGTTCTGGCTGGCGCCGGTGCTTTCCTTCCTGCCGGTGCTGCTGCTCTTCCTGCCCCTGCCCGTGGGCGACGGCCTCTACGCCCTGGACATCAACCTCGGCCTGCTGCTGATTCTGGCCTTCTCCGGTCTGGCGGTGCTTTCGCTGCTTCTGGGCGGCTGGGCCTCCAACAACAAGTACGGTCTGCTGGGCGCGGCGCGCGCGGTGGCGCAGTCCGTGGCCTACGAGATCCCGCTGCTGCTCTCTGTCCTGGCGGTCAGCTTCGTGGCCGGCAGCCTGGACCTGGCCCAGGTGGTGAAAGGGCAGGGCGCGTGGCCCTGGAACTGGAACATCATGACCCAGCCTCTGGCTTTCCTTATTTATATAGTGAGCGCCCTTGGCGAAACCAACCGCGCCCCCTTCGACCTTCCCGAGGCCGAGAGCGAACTGACCGCCGGGTTCCACACCGAGTATTCGGGCATGGGCTTCGGCCTGTTCTTCCTGGCGGAGTACGCCAACATGGTGGTGGTCTGCTCCGTGGCCACGGCGCTGTTTTTGGGCGGCTGGCAGGGGCCGGTGCTGCCCGGTCCGGTGTGGTTCGTGCTCAAGGTGTCATTGTTGATGCTGCTCCTGGTCTTCTTCCGCTGGACCTATCCGCGCGTACGTTTCGACCAGCTCTTGAACATCAACTGGAAGTGGCTGCTGCCCCTGGCCGTGCTGAACCTTCTTGGCACGAGCTTCTTCGTCAAGCTTGCCCAGTTCACCGAAGTGCGTTGGTAAAGGGAGCGCTATGAACGCCATCAAGGAAGCTTTCAAGACCGTCTCCGACTTGTGGAGCCTCATGGTGGGCCTGCGCGTCACCGGGAAATATTTCCTGGAGCCGCAGCGCACCGTGCGCTACCCCTGGAAGGCGCTGGCCAACACCGACTCCTACAAAGGCCACCTGGAGTTGGTGGGAGGAGTGAAGGACCCCTTCAAGCCACGCTGCATTTCTTGCGGCATGTGCGCCATCTCCTGCCCCTCGAACTGCCTCACCGTGGTCAAGCGGAAGCCCCCGAAACCCACGCCCGAGGAAGAGAAGGCCCTGGCCGAGGCCAAGGCCAACGGGGAGAAGCCCAAGGACAAGACGCCCAAAGATCCTGAAAAGTTCTTGTACGATTACACATTGTGCAGCCTGTGCGGCACCTGCATGGAGAACTGTCCGGCGGGCGCGTTGCGGTTTTCCAAGAACATCTACCTGGCGGGCTATTCGCGCAACGACTTCCTCTTCGACCTGGTGCTGAAGCTCAGGGAGACGGAGGGCGCGGCCCCGGCCGAGCCTGCGGCACAACCCGCAGAGAAGAGCGAGGCGTAAGCTATGGAAGTGATGGCAAAAGTCGCCTTCGGGCTGTACACCCTGATCATCCTTGGCGGCAGCCTGCTGGCCGTGGGGGCCAAAAGCCTTGTGCGGGCCATGGTGGGGCTCATCGCCACGCTCCTGGGTGTCGCGGGCATGTACATGCTGTTGAACAGCCCGTTCATGGCCTTCATGCAAATCCTCATCTACGTGGGCGCGGTGTGCGTGCTCATCTTCTTCGCCATCATGCTCACCCGCGCCTCTCCGGACGGCGAGGAGGCGGAGAGCGCGCCCTTGTACCAGAACGTGCTGGCGCTTTTGGCGGTCGTGGTCACCGGCGGGGTGCTGTCCTGGCTGGTGCTCACCCGGCCGCTGGCCACAACGGGCGTTCCCGTGGAGGTGAACATCCAGAAGCTGGGCCTGGGCCTGCTTGGCCCTTATGGGCTTGCCTTTGAGCTGATTTCGGTGGTGCTGCTGGTCTCCATGGCCGGTGCGGTGCTGCTGGCGTGGGAGAGGAGGAACGGCAAATGAGTCCGCTTGTCTTGTATCAACTGGTGGCCCTGATTCTGCTTCTGGCGGGGCTTTTCGGCATCACGCAGCGCAAGACCCTGGTGGGGATGCTCATCTGCGTGGAGCTCATGCTCAACGGCGCGGGGCTGTCCATTGTGGCGGCGGCGCAGCTCACCCCGGCCAACGCCGTGCTGGGGCAGCTGGGAACCCTGTTCGTCATGGGGCTTGCGGCGGCGGAGGCAACCCTGGTCCTGGCCATCATCGTGGTCATCGCCCGGCGGTTTGGCAGCACCAAAACCAGCGTCGTTTCGACTCTGAAGGGATGAGCACGCCATGACGGGGATCATCGAAAGCGCACGCGTTCTCCTGCCGGTGGCCTTCACCCTGCTGGCGCCGCTGTTCATTTGGCTGAACCGGGGCAACCAGAACCGGCGTGAAGCCATGAGCTTCATTGCCGGAGCTCTGACCTTCGCCTCGGTTCTGTCGCTGGCGCCGCAGGTTCTGGCCGGGAACATCTGGAAGTACACACTCTTTGAAATCATGCCGGGCATCACCGTCACCTTCATGGCCGACGGTCTGTCCCTCATTTTCGGCCTGGTGGCCTCGTTTTTGTGGATGCTCGCCACCAGCTACAACATCGGCTACATGCGCAGCCTGGATGAGCACGCCCAGACGCGCTACTACGTCTGCTTCGCCGTGGCCATCTTCGGCGCGGAGGGCGTGGCCCTGTCGGCCAACGTGTTCACGCTCTACCTCTTCTACGAGGTCATCACCGTGTTCACGTATCCGCTTGTGGCCCACCACCAGGACGACGAGGGCTTCGGCGGTGCGCGCAAGTACATCGTGTACCTGATGGGCACCTCCAAGCTCTTCCTGCTGCCGGCCATGGTCATGACCTACGTGCTCTTGGGCCACCTGGACTTCGCCCTGGGCGACGTGGTCACCGGCATGTTCCCGCCCGATGTGGTGGCCAAGCATCCGCTGGCCGTCACCGTCACGTACGTGCTGTACATCGCGGGCATCGGCAAGGCGGCGCTCATGCCGTTCCACAACTGGCTGCCTTCGGCCATGGTGGCCCCCACGCCGGTCTCCGCCCTGCTGCACGCTGTGGCCGTGGTCAAGGCGGGCGTGTTCTGCGTCTGCCGCATCATCCTCTCCGGCTTCGGGGTTACGGTCATGGACCAGCTGGGCCTGGGCATTCCCACGGCCTGCGTGGCGGCCTTCACGCTCACCGCCGCCAGCTTCATCGCGCTCACCAAGGACGACCTGAAAGCCCGGCTGGCGTATTCCACCGTGGCCCAGCTCTCCTACGTGGTCTGCGGCGTGGCGCTTTTGACCCCTCTGGCGGTGCAGGGCGGCATGGCGCACATCGCGCACCACGCCTTCTCCAAGATCACGCTGTTCTTCGCGGCAGGGGCCATCTACGTGGCCACGCACCTGAAGAAGATCAGCCTCATGGACGGGCTTGGACGCAAGATGCCCTGGACCTTCGGGGCCTTCGCCATCGCGTCCCTGTCCATGATCGGGATGCCGCCGGTGTGCGGCTTTGTCAGCAAATGGTACATCGTGAACGGGGCGCTGCAGGCGGGGCAGATCATCATCTTCCTGGCCTTCATGCTTTCCACGGCGCTGAATGCGGGCTACTTTGTGCCGGTCATCTACAGGGCCTTCTTCAGGGAGCCCAGGCCTGAGGACGACCACTTCCACCATTACAAGGAAGCGCCGCTGTCCATGGTGATTCCGCTGTGCGCCACGGGGGCCATCTCGGTGCTGCTGGGCCTGTACCCGGCGTTGTTCATGGACTTCGTCCGCGTGTTCGGCAAGTTCTAGGGGGCAAACACATGAGCCTGTTCGGAATGTTGCTCAATTGGTTGAGGAGCAAGACGGGGATCATCTCCGCGTTGTTCTTCCTGGGGCTTGCGGGGCTTGTCCTGGCCAACGTGTTCATCCGTCCGCACCATGCGGAATTCGGGCTGGACGCGTATCCGGGCTTCTGGGCCGTGTTCGGCCTGGTGGGTGGGCTCGCCATGGTCATCATCATGAAAAAGATCGTCCAGCCCATGATCAGCCGGGGAGATGACTATTATGAGCGCAATAGCTAGCGGTTTCGTCCATCCCAGCGTGGGCTTCTACGCCCTGGCGCTGGTCTTGCCGTTCTTGCCCGGCAAGGCCTGGAAATGGCTGCTCCTGATCCCGCCTATCGTGGCCATCTGGAGCGTCATGACCATCGAGCCGGGGCTTTACGGGCAGGCCAGCTGGCTGGGGCAGTCGCTCCTGTTCGGCCGGATCGACAAGCTCTCGCTGATCTTCGCCCAAGTGTTCGCGGTCATGAGCCTCATCGGCATGGTGTACGCCCTGCATGTGGAGGACAAGCTCCAGCACATCATGGCCTGCGTGTACGTGGGCGGGGCCTTCGGCTGCACCTTCGCCGGCGACTTCCTGACACTCTTCGTGTTCTGGGAGCTCATGAGCATCGGCAGCACGTTTCTCATCTGGCTGGCGAGAAACCCCATCTCCACAAAGGCGGGCTTCCGCTACTTCCTGTACCACACCATCGGCGGGCTTTTCCTGCTCATCGGCCTCTTGATGCGCTACAAGGCCGTGGGCGACTTCACCTTCGACCACGTGATCCCGGCGCAGATGCAGGTGTATGACTGGATGATCCTCTTGGGCTTCTGCGTCAACGCGGCTGTTGTGCCCCTGCACGCCTGGCTGCCGGACGCCTACCCCGAGGGCACGGTGACCGGCTCGGTGTTCATGTGCGCCTTCACCACCAAGACCGCGGTGTACGTGCTTCTGCGCGGGTTCCACGGGGTGGAGGCCCTGGCCATAGCCGGAACGGTGATGTGCGTGTACGGCGTGCTGTACGCGTGCATAGAGAACAACGCCCGGCGCATCCTGTCCTACCACATCGTTTCCCAGGTGGGCTACATGGTGGCGGGCATCGGCATCGGCACGGCCATGACCATGAACGGCGCGGTGGCCCACGCCTACGCGCACATCCTGTACAAGGGCCTTCTGTTCATGGGCGCGGGCTGCCTGCTCTACGCCGCGGGCACCACCAAGCTGGACCGCCTGGGCGGCCTGGTGCACCGGCTTCCCTGGGTCATGGCGCTCTACATGGTGGCGGCGCTCTCCATCTCCGGAATGCCGCTCTTCAACGGCTTCATCTCCAAGACCATGACCATAGCGGGCGCGGCCGAGGCCCATCGCTACTGGCTGGCCATCGGCATGGAGGTGGCCGCGGTGGGCACCTTCCTCTCGGTGGGCATTAAGCTGCCGTACTTCGCCTTCTGGGCCAAGCCCGCCAACGACAAGATGGAGCTCAAGCCCATCCCGGCGAACATGTACTGGGGCATGGCCATGGGCGCGGCGCTGTGCATCGCCCAGGGTCTGTACCCGGACATGCTGTACCGCTATCTGCCCTTTGAGATGGAAGAGGCCTATCACCCCTGGACCGTGTGGCACGTGCTGCAGGCGCTGCTGCTTCTCGGCTTCTCCGGGCTGGCCTTCTACATCACGCGGGAGGTCATCACCCCGCACGCAAAGACCAACCTGGACTTCGATTACTTCTATCGGCTCATAGGCCGGGGCGTCATGGCCCTGGTCTCCAAGCCCCTGGCGTGGATCGACGACCGCTGGACCGAGGCCTACCGGGCCGTTGGTCTTGCCGGTCTGCTGAACCTGGCGCGGGGTACTGTCTGGTTCGACACCAAGGGAATCGACACCGTGGTGGATGGCTCGGCGTATACGGTCCGGAACGTGGGCGTCATCGGCGCCAAGGTGCAGACCGGCAGGCTCCAGGAGTACCTGGGCCTGGCGGCCGCCTTGGCCGTCGGCATTTTCGCCCTGGTCTGGTATCTTGCCTAAACCCCGCAACGAGACGGAGAGCGAGCCTTGGACTTCGGATACCCGGTTTTAACAAGTCTGATCGTGTTCCCGCTTGTGGCCGCGGCAGGGCTGTTCCTCATCAAGAGCCCGCAGGTGGCGCGCGCCTATACCCTCGGCGCGAGCATCCTGGAGCTCATATTGGGGCTGCCACTGCTTTCCTTCCAGTTCAACGCCGACTTCCAGTTCGTGGAAAAGGCGCACTGGGTGCCGCAATGGGGATTGGAATACGCCCTCGGCGTGGACGGCATCAGCTACCTCATGGTGCTGCTGACCCTGGCCATACTGCCGCTGTGCGTCATGTGCTCCTGGACCTACATCTCCAAACGCGTGAAGGAGTTCCACTTCTGCCTGTTGTTCATGACCAGCGCATGCGTTGGCGTGTTCGCGGCCCTGGACTTCGTGCTCTTCTACGTGTTCTGGGAGGCCATGCTCATCCCCATGTACCTGCTCATCGCGGTCTGGGGCGGCGACCAGCGCCGGTACGCATCGCTCAAGTTCTTCCTGTTCACGCTGGCGGGCAGCACGCTTTTGCTGGCCGCCATCGTGGCCTTCCGCATCACCGGGGGCACCTTCTCCATCCCCGAGCTGATGCAGGTGAACTTCAGCTTCCGCTTCCAGTACTGGGCGTTTTTGGCCATGGCGCTGGCGTTCGCCATCAAGGTGCCCATGTTCCCCTTCCATACCTGGCTGCCTGCCGCGCACGTGCAGGCGCCCAGCGCGGGCTCGGTGATCCTGGCCGCGGTGCTGCTCAAGATGGGCACGTACGGCTTCCTGCGCTTCTGCCTGCCGCTGACGCCCGAGGCCAGCGTGTACTTCGCCCCGCTGATGATCGCCGTGTCCATCGCCAGCATCCTCTACGGCGGGGCCATCGCGCTCGGCCAGTCGGACGTCAAGAAGCTGGTGGCCTACTCCTCGGTGGCGCACATGGGCTTCGTGACGCTGGGCATCTTCCTGTTCAACCTGCGCGGCGTCGAGGGCGCGCTCTTCCAGATGCTCAACCACGGCATCATCACCGGCGCGCTGTTCATGATGATCGGCGCGGTGTACGAACGCAGCCACAGCCGGGCCATTGCCGACAACATGGGCCTGGGCAAGTATCTGCCGGCCTTCATGGGCTTCTGGGGCCTGTACGCCCTGGCCAGCTTCGGCTTCCCCGGCACCAACGGCTTCGTGGGCGAAATGCTCGTCTTTGTGGCGGCCTTCCAGGAGAGCTACTACATCGGCGCGTTGCTGGTTCCCGGCGCGCTTCTGGGCGCGGCCTACATGTTCCGGGTGAGCCTTAAAATGGCCTGGGGGCGGCCCGGAACCGCCAAGGGCTGGCGCGACCTGAACAGCCGCGAGTGGACCTACCTGCTCATCCCGGCCGTGTTCGTGCTCTACATAGGCCTTGCGCCCAAGGTCTTCTTCAACATCATCGATCCCAGCGTGGAGAAGTTGGTGGGCGACCTCAAGGCGCGCACCAGCGCCACACAAACGGCCCAGGCGCAGCCCGCGCCCGCGGCGGTGGTTGCCGCAGCCGTGGAAACCCCCGCCGAACCGGTCAACAACTAGGGAGTGGTCGCCGTGGAGTTCAATCCCATCCTGATTGTCCCGGAGCTGTATCAGCTGCTGCTCATCGTGGCCCTGTTCTGCCAGAGCCTGGGGGACGGGTCCGATACCCCGCCCGCAGAGCGCTGGCTGCCGTTCTTCGCCGGGTTTGGCGTGTTTGTGAGCATCGTGTCTTGGGGAGCCGAGGGGCTCATCTTCGGCGGGGCCTACAAGCTCGACGCGCTGTCCCAGTTCTTCAAGGTGGCCATTGCGGCGGGCTTTTATGTCGCCGTGCTGAACGCCGCCCGCCAGCCCAGCCTTGAGGAACGCAAGCGTCCGGACTACTTCATGTTCCTTGGCATCTCGGCCTGGGGCTTGATGATCTTGTCCTCGGCGGTGGAGCTCATCACCATTTACATCGCCCTGGAGATCAGTTCCTACAGCCTGTACGCCGTCATCCCGTTGCGCAACAGCGGCGGCGTGGGCCACAAGGGCGCGGCCGAGGCCGGCATCAAGTACATCCTGTTCGGCGCGGTGGCCACGGCCATCGCCCTGTATGGCTTCTCCTACATCCTGGCCAGCCAGCACACCAGCTACATCGACCAGCTGGCCCAGCGCTCGTGGCACTGGTCCGGGCAGCCCATGGCCGTGGTGGGGCTCTCGCTCTTTTTGGGCGGCATGTTCTACAAGCTGGCGCTGTTCCCGTTCCACTTCTGGTGTCCGGACGTGTACCAGGGCTCCAGCAACGAGACCGCGGGCTTCGTGGCCACCCTGCCCAAGCTGGGCGCGGTGGTGGTGCTCATCCGCCTGGCCGCGCTCTTGAAGCCCGGCCTGGAGATCACCACCTTGCTGGCCGTGCTGGGCGCGCTGTCCATGACCTACGGCAACCTTTGCGCGCTTGCGCAGCGGGATCTGAAGCGTCTGCTCGGCTTCTCCTCCGTGGCCCACGCGGGGTACATGATGGTCGGGCTTGTTTCCGGAACGGCCATGGGCCTTTCGGCGACGGCGTTTTACGCCCTGGCCTATGTGGCCATGAACCTGCTCTGCTTCTGGGTCGTGTCCCGCGTGGCTTCCGATGGCCGCAACCTGACTCTTGACGACCTGAACGGTTTGTACAAGCGCGCCCCCGGGCTGGCCTTCGCCTTGGGCGTGGGCGCCTTCGCCCTGGTGGGCCTGCCGCCGACCATGGGCTTCATGGGCAAGTTCTTCCTCATCACCTCCGCCTGGGACCACGGCTACAACTGGCTGGTCATCACCCTTGTGCTGAACAGCGCCATCGCCATCTACTACTACTTGAGCCTGGTGCGTCACGCCTACACCCACGATGCTGGCGACGATGCGCCTGTTCCCGACAACAGCCCCTTCAGCGTCTGCGGGGCGGGCATCCTGGCCGCCGTGGTGCTGGTCTTCGGCCTGGTTCCCGGCGGGCTCTTCGACTTCGCCATCCGCGCGGGCAAGCAACTGTTGCCGTAGCCCTTCCCCGACAGCATCTGCACACACAGGGCCCGCGAAAGCGGGCCCTGTTTCGTTTGCGCGCCAGAGCGCAATGCGTGGAAGCGGGATCAGGGCCTGGAGCCTATGCGGTTTGGGGCCAGCGGGATGTGTGTGCGTTCACCGCTGCAACGCGTCGATTCGAGGCGGTCAGGTGGGCTGAATCGTGACGTGGGAAACCCCGCGGCGTGCTTCAGGGGCTTCCGGCTCCGGCGCAAGGAGCCCGCATTGCGAACGGGCCATCCTCCGACAGAATATCTGGCAGGGCGAGCATCCGGGGCGTTTGCCGTTGGAAGAGGCGGGGCGTTACGGCTTTCCTTTGGCTGGCGCGGTTCTACTGCAGGTGGAAGCGGATGGGCACCTCGACCACAAGAGCCGTTTCCATCTTTCCCTGTGGCAGCAGGTGCGGATCGACCTCGGCCATGGTTTGGACCGCCGCATCGCACAGCCAACGGTGCGGCGCTCCGTCCGTCCGGACGGAATATTCTGCAATGCGCCCGGCTTCGTCGATGCGCACGCGCATGGTCACCACGCCCTCGATGCCGGCCTTGCGCGCGGCGAAGGGATAGCGCTTGGCGCGTTCAATGCGGCCAATGAGGGCCGCGACCAGCTGGTCGCGCAGGGCCGCGGCGCGTTGGATTCCCGATGGATTGCCAAGGGGCGCTGGTGCGTTCGCCGGGGTGGCTGCGCCAACGGCGGCGGCTTTGGGGGGCGCTGGGGCGGCCGAGGCGGCGGGAGCGGTGGGGGCAGGGGCCGGGGCCGTGAGCGGGGCCGGGGGCTGAGACGGTGTTGCGGGAGCGGGGCGGTGCAGTGGGGCGGGCTGAGGCTCCGCCTTTGGCGCAACCGGGGCCTGGGGCAGCGCGGCCGGGAGGGGCTCCGGCGCAGCCTGGACTTGGACCACGCAAGCCCCCAGGGGCATGTGCTCGGCCGTGGGCGGGCACAAGGCCGTGCTCGCCCCCCACAGCAGCATCACGGCGAGCACGCCGTGCAGGCCAAGGCTGACCGAGGCCCCGATTCCCGAGGCGCGTTGTTCACCCACGATCCGCATGGTCTGGCTCCGTGGTGATGATGAAGTTCGTGCGGCCTTTGCGCCGCGCCTCGTCCACCACGCCCATGAAGGATTGGAACGGCGCATCCCGGTGGACCATGAAGTTGATGGGGACGCCGGGTTCCATGTCGAGCAGGGCGGAGTAGCCCGTCGGCTCCACCACCTGGTCGCCGTGGAGAACCCGGCCCTGGCTGTCGATGGTGATGACCAGCTGCCGTTCCCGCGTCTGGCTTTGGGCCGTGGCGGCCTTGGGCAGGCTGACGGCGATGGCCGGTTTCATGAACGTTGTGGCCAGGATGAAGAACAACAGCAGCATGAACACCACGTCGATGAGCGGCGTCAAGTCGATGCTGTCGTCGAAGTCGTTGTCCAGACCGAAATCCGCGCTCATGCGGCTCCCCTTCCCGCCGTGTCGAGCCGGGACAGCGGCGGCCTCACGGCATGGTCGGCGCTTCTGCGGTGCAGGGCCGCTTCTTCCGCCAGGGGGCAGGTGGTCTTGAAGCGCTCCAGGGCGCGGTAGCTGTGCTCGATCGCCTCGATATGGAAGCCCTTCATGCGCAGGGAGAGCATGTAATAGAAGGCCAGGGTGGGAATGGCGATGCACAGCCCCTGCACCGTGGTCAGCAGCGCCTCCCATATGCCCCCGGCCAGAAGGGCGGAATCCGCATTGGAGCTTTGCGCCACCACCTTGAACACGGAAACCATGCCGAGGACCGTGCCGAGCAAGCCCAGAAGCGGGGCAATGACCGCAATGAGCCTGAGGAAGGTGATGCCCCGGTTCACCTTCTCGAAGTTGCGGTGGAACAGGTAGGCCACTTCGGCGCGCAGATCGTCGGAGTGGGAGCCGTGGGTCTTGACCACGCTGGCGATGATGTCGATGAGCGGGTTGGAGACCTCGCCGCAGAGCTGGTCGCGGTAGTTCCCCGTGCCGTTTTCAATGCGCGCGAAGCGGCGGCGGAAATCGCGGTGGACCATGGTCAAAAGCACCATGTTCTTGATGGAGAGGTACAACGCCACCACGGACAGACCGATGAGCACATGCCCAGCAGGACCGACGAGTTGCAGAAATTCCAGGATCATGCGGGTTCCTCCGCCAAGGCCTTCTCCTGTGCGTCAAGGAGCAGGGTTTCCCCGGCCTTTGCGCTGCACCGGCCGGTCATGTGGTCCACCTGGACCATGAACAGGGGACTGGCTTCCTTGCCGAGGAAGCGCTCCGCCGCAGCGCTGAAATCTTGCCCCAGCACCAGGCCGAGCTTGGCCCAGCCTCGCACGAGCAGGGCGTCATCCGCGACGAAACGGCCCCGGCCGAAGCAGCTCACCCCGGCCCAGCCCCTGACGCCGTCCCAGGTGGCGGTATATTTGAGCAGCACCTTGTCGTTGCGTCCCACGTTCCGGAAGGTTCCGCCACGCGGGCTGATCATGAAACAGATCGTGCCGTCCAGCCGGAAGGGGGTCGCCTCTATGGCGTAGGGCGCTCCGGACTCGTCCACGGTGCAGATGGTGGCCCATTTGGCCCGCTCCACCAGTCCGCGCATCTCTTCTTCGCGCATGGGCCTCATTGTGCGCCCTCCTTGGCGTCCGCTGTTTCCGCAAGAACGTTCGCGGCAACGCGAAACGCCTGCGCCGCGGCAAGGCGATCGGCCTCATCCGGGTGCGTTCTGGCGGTCTCTATGCGTGCCGTGCGCTCCGGGGTCATGGGGTGGTGCGCATTCATGGCCGAAACAACGGCCGGGTCGATTTTTCCCAGGCAGAGGAATTCGCAGAGGATCTCGTTGTCCGAGAGGCGCGCGCGGGCATCGGCCAGTACGCCCCGGCCGTGGTCGGAGTCCGGGTTGGCCCCCATGGTGCCGAAGAAACCCACCTTGTGGCCGTTGACGCGCGCCATGTACCCCAAGGCCTTGTCGTCCGGGCGCCCCTTGTCCACCCAGAACCCCAGGGCGATGAAGGTGAAGCCGTCCGGCGGCGGGGCGCTTTCAACGGGATGAAGCTCCGCGCCGCCGGGCATGACGGCGTGAAGCGCGTCGCGCACGGCCTCGGCCACGCAGCGGGTGTTGCCCGTGCGGCTGGAATAGACCACAAGCGCCTTCATTGCGCGCCTCCGGTCGAAGGCTCGTAGCGGGCGCGAAGGGCGAGGAAGCCTGTGCGCACAGAGTCCAGGATGGCGCGGCGCTCGTCGCGGCCCGCATACACCGAGAACAGAATGCCGCCCGCGGCATCGAAGAACTGGACGCTGTGGCTTTCAAGCCCGAAGAACGGCTTGGACACCAGCCAGATTTGGGCCACCGTGTCGGCGAAGATGTGGCCGCCCAAGGGGCTGTTCTTGTCCAGCAGGTTGAACATGCCGTGGGCGGCGCGGCCTTTGGGCAGCCGACAGGGCACCTCCACGATGACGCCCGGGTTCACGGCGATGAAGGTGACCTTCTCCCAGCCGCACATTACTTCCCAGATGGTTTCGAAGTCCTGCGCCCGGGCCTCCACGCGCATGTCCTCGGGCAGGCTGCGGATGATCTCCGCCTCGCTGACGCCAAGTTCCTCGGCCAGGCCGCGCGGCATGAGGCTGGGGTTCTCGCGCACGCGGGCGCGCACCGTTTCCGTTATCTGTTCGCTGGGCATCAGGCGGCCTCCTTGGTCGTGTTGCTGTTGTGGGCGAGGGGCAGGCGCAGGGCGCAGTGGCACACCCGCCCGAGAAGTTCGAGATCGTGCGAGATGAGCACGACGCAGCAGCCGGCCTCCGCTCTGGCGCGCAGCCGGGCGGCGATGAGCCCCATGTTGGCACCGTCCAGTCCGCTTGTGGGCTCGTCGAGAATGAGCAGGTCCGGTTCCTTGGCCTCTCCGCAGGCCACCACCAAGCGTTGCCGCTCCCCGCCGGAGAGCGATTGCGGGTGCCTGTCGGCCAGGCCGTCCAGACCGTACAGCCGCAGCAGTTCCTGCACGCGCTGGCGCCGCTCGGCCTCGCCGCCGCAAGCGGAAGCCCCCCCGGCCGCGCGCATGGCCGAGTGCACCTCATCGGCCACGCTGCGCATGTGCAGCTGGTGGTCGGTGTTCTGCAGCACAATGCCCGAACGCCGCAGCAGGTTGGACGGGCGGACCCGCTCGCCCTGCGCGGAGAATCGCGCGCCCTTGGCCGCAGTCAGTCCGGTCAGCAGCATGGCCAGGGTGGTCTTGCCCGCGCCATTGGGGCCAAGCAGGCCCACCACGCGCCCGGCGGGCAGGCGCAAAGAGGCGTTTTGGAACAGCGGGGCTCCCGCGCCGTAGCCGAAGCTGAGGGCGTCGGCCTCCAGGCTGTCCGCCAGCCCGGACCGGACATCCTCCAGCGCGGGCAGGCCGCAGCGCGGATCGTCCACGCTGCTTTGGCGCAGGCCGTGGCGTGCGCGCAGTTCCGCATCGTCGAGCATTTCGAAGGGGCCCTCCGCCACCACGGCGCCGCGCTCCATGACCAGCACGCGGTCGGCCACGCCCCGCAGCCAGTAGAGCCGGTGGTCCGAAACCAGCACCGCCAGCCCCTTGGCCTTCAGCTCCACGAGCTTGCGCGCAAGGTCGTCGGTGGACTCCGGGTCGAGGTTGGCCGTGGGTTCGTCCAGCACCAGGGCGCGCGGCTCCATGGTCAGAATGCTGGCCAGGGCCACCTTCTGCTTCTGCCCTTCGGACAGGGAGAGGGTGGACTGCTCCAGCAGCGCAGAGAGTCCGAACTCGGCGGCGGCCTGCGCAATGCGTTCCGTGATGCGCCCGGGGTCCAGGCCGCGCCACTCGTGCCCCACGGCCAGCTCGTCGGCCACGGCGAGGGTGAAGAACTGGGCCTCGGGCTCCTGCAGCAGGGTGCCCAGGTCACGGGCGATGTCGGATACGCTCCGTTCGGCGTTGTCGCGCCCGCCTATGAGCACGCGGCCCGAAACGCGACCCTGGAAGTGCTGCCGGGCGAAGCCGTTGGCCAGACGCACCAGGGTGCTTTTGCCGCAGCCGCTCGCTCCGGTGACGAGGACCACCTCGCCGGGGCGCACGCGCAGGCTGACGTTTGAAACGGCCGGTTCGGGCCGGAAGGGGTAGGTGAAGCACACGTTTTCGAAGCGGATCACGCCGTGACCTCCTAGTGCATGGACATGCGCAGGCCGGAGCGCAGTTGCAGCCACACGGCCAGGACCAGCAGCCCCGCGCCCACAGCCAATGTCAGGTAATCGACCCTGGCCAGGCGTCCGACGCGGTGCGCCGTCACCCTGGTCTGGCCGCCCACGCCCTTGAGCTCGGCGGCCATGGCCAGGTCGTCGGCCGAGCGCAAGGCCCGGAACACAAGCGGCATGAACAGCACCCGCACGGCCAGGCCTGGCCGCGCCGCCAAGCCCAGCGGGGAGCGGACATAGCCCCGGATGCGCAGGGTTTGCCATATCTGCCGGATGTCGTTGATGAAGGTCGGGATGAAGCGCACCATGACCGAGGCGGGGATGAACACCAGCGCGGGCAGCCGCAAGGACTTGAGCGCCGTGAGGATGGACTGCACCCTGGAGGTGAGCGCCAGCCCCAGCACCACGTTGATGGACACGACGATGCGCATGAAGGGCACGACGAAACGCTGTATCTCCAGGCTGGCCATGGCGGGCCAGAGAAGCCCCATGCCCACCACGCAGAGGGCGGAGGTTCCGAGCATGAGCGCCACGGCGGCATAGCTTACGAGCAGGCCTTTCACATCCCGCGCGGAGAGCGCGTATGCGACGCTTGCGGCCAGCAGCACCCCCAGGGCGGCCATGTCCGTCAGCACGATGGAGGAAAGCGATGCGGCCAGGCAGAGCAGCATCTTGGTGCGCGTATCCAGGCGGGCGGGGAATCCTCCCCCCCGGCTATTCCCGTACAATGCCCGCATGTCTCAGCTCCTTGACGAAGGCCACGCCGAACCAGAGGCCCAGCAGCGATCCGGCGTAGCCCACCGTCACCATGACCGTTGAGGTGACCATGAGCGCGGGCTGTTCGCGCATCATGAGCCAGGAGAAGGCCAAACTCAGGCCTTTGGAGAGCAGATCGTAGCAGCCCACCCCCAGAAGCAGCGGCACAGTGCGGCCGTACCCGCCCAGGGCCATGACCAGGGTCTCCGAGGCGAGGCCCGCCAGGAGCATGGCCGGAAGCAGCGCAAGCCCCGCGCCCATGAGCAGCAGCGACACCACGGCGCTGATGAGCGTGAACAGGGTCAGCGTGCCGAACACCCGCACCTTGTGCAGCAGCACCACCAGCAGCGCGGTGAACACGGCGTTCTTGAGCATCAGCGACACCGGGTTCATGCCGCCTCCGGCCAGGGCGATGGCCAGGCTGGAGACCTTGATGACCGCGGCGAAGATGCCGATGGTGATGAGTTCGCTCACCCGCCAACGGCGCGACAGGCCGCCCCGTTTCCCGTCCGCCGACGCGGGAGAGGCCGCGCCGGCGGTGAGCATGGTGCTCTGGGCGTCCATCAGAACTCCGCTCCCAGGCGGAGCACGGCATGGAAGCCGGGGGAAACCAGGGCCGAGTTGGCCTCGGTATATTTTTCGTTGGTGAGGTTGTTCAGGTTGAGGGAGAGGCTGTATTTCCGCTCCCCGGTCCAGTCCAGCCCAAGGGCCAGGTTGTAGGTCTGCCAGTTGTTGTAGCGGTACAGCGTGCCGCTGGAGTCTTCCTTGGCCGTGCTGGCCTGGCGGGAATACGCATCGGCCGTGAAGCGCAGGGCCGCGTCCAGGTCGTGGAACCAGCGCAGGCCATAGCGGCCGAAGAGCGAGGGATCTCCGGTCTGCGAGGTCTCGTAGGTGTTGGCGTCGTATTTGCGGCGCAGGTACGTGGCCGAGACATACGGCGTGAGATTCCAATCCGCGAAGAGGTATTCGAGGGCGAGCTCGCCGCCGTAGGTGGTGGCCCCGCTGACGTTCTGGAACTGCGAGGTGGTGCCGGTGAGCGCCACGGTGGCGATGTAGTCCTCGGCCTTGCTGTAGAAGGCTGCGGCGTCCATGGTCCAGGCGCCATCGCCGTAACGCGCGCCAACCTCGAAGTTGTTGGAGGTCTCGGGCTTCAGGTCCGGGTTGGAGTAGGTCGGCCGGGAGGAGCCGTGCACCGTGCCGATGTAGAGCTGCTGCAGATTGGGGAAGCGGTAGCCCTGGGAGGCCTGGGCCCGCAACCGCCAGTCCTTGAAGCCGGAGTACACCAGTCCGATGCTGCCCACGGGCCGGTTGCCGCTGCTGGTGCCAGGGGCCAGGCCAGGGTCCTGCGCACTGTCAAGCTCGGACTTCACGATGGTCTCACGCAGGCCCATGGTCAGGGTCCAGTCGGGGGTGATGCTCCACTGGTCCTGGACAAAGGCGGCGTAGGTGTCCTGGTGGGCCTTGTTGGTGTAGGTGGAGTCGGAGGTCACCACCCCCAGCCAGGTCTTGGTGGTCTTGTGGTCGCGCGCCTTCAGGTCCTCGAAGCTGGCCTCGGCCCCGGCCACCACGTAATGCCCCCCGCCCAGGGTCCAGTCGGTCTGCAGGCTGGCCCCGGTGGTGTCCTGCCAGTTCTTGGTCCACAGCGAGGTCTTGGGGGCGAAGGCCGCGGGGTCGACGTAGTTGTAGAAGTCCTTGTAGGTGGTCTGGAAATAGGCGTTCAGCGCCAGTTTGCTCAAGGTGTCGCTGATGTCCTTGAATTCCACGAAGCCGGAGACCTTGTCCCTGGTCCAGGCCGGAAGATTGAGCTCCACCAGCGTTGTGCCGGACACGGCCGCCGGAACCTGCTCGTGGCTCCAGAAGCTGTCGGCGCGCAGGCCGAACTTGGCCTTGCCCAGCACCTTGTCCACATAGGCGGAGAAGTTGCGGCTCAGGTAGCCGGAGTCGTCCACGGGGCCGCCCGGGGCGTAGCGGTTGCCCCCGTCGGTGTAGGAGCCGGAAACCCGGTAGCTCCAGCCATCGATGCCGCCGAAGGCCGAAAGATACTCGGTGAGGGCGTTGGCCGAGCCGTCGAAGGTCTCGGCCATGGCGAGCTGGATGGGCTTCTTGCCCCCCTTCTTGGTGATGATGTTCACCACGCCGCCGATGGCCTCGCTGCCGTGCAGCACGGACGCCGGGCCTTTGATCACCTCGATGCGCTCCACATCGTTCAGGTCCACAAGGATCATGGAGCCGTCCATGGACTTCTGCTCCGGCACCTTCTGCCCGTCCACCATGATGAGCACGCGCGAGGGCGACTCGCCGCGGATGGTGACGCGCTTGACCCCGGCGATGGACTGGTCCAGCACCTGCACGCCGGGGATGTCCTTCAAAAGGTCGGCCACCGTGGGGGCGGGCTCACGTTCGATGTCCTCCTGCGTGACCACGCTGATGCTGTTGGGCGCGTCCTTGAGCTCGGTTTCCATGCGCGTGGCCGAGACGACTACCTGCCCGGTCTTGACTTCCTCCGCGCTTTTCGCCGCCCAGGCCTGGGCGGCGGAGGTCAGGCTGAGGAGCACGGCGCTGGCGAGCAGCAGCGGCTTCACTGTGTTGCGTTTTTTGCGCCTGCGGGGGGACAACGGGATCATATGGACTCCTCCTTTTGGTTGTGCATGTGCCAGTCGAGCAGCCCCTGCACCAGGTTCACCTGCCAGAACTGGCCGGCCAGGGTGAGGTCGACGCGGTTGCGGCGTCGGGTGAGCAGGCCCGCCCGCTCCCACTGGCGGAGCAAGGGATCGAATTCCGCCCCTGCGTCGAAACCGGCCGCGCGGGTCGCACGGGGCAGGTCAAGCCAGCCGCGTTCAAGCTGCTCGGAAAGCGAGCGCATGAGCGCCAACTGGAGCGGCGGACGCGCCACTCCGGCCAGGGGTTTTTCCCCGGCGCGGCTTCGGGCCATGTAGTCCGAGGGGTCGGCGGTCATGAAGCAGAAGTGCCCCTGCAGGCAGCCGCCCGCGCCCGCGCCGTAGGCCAGGCAGTCGGCGCGGCTTTTCATGAGGGGATTGTAGATGTTGCGCTCACGCGCGGTGCGTCCCCAGTGGGAGATGGACAGACGGGCGGCGCGCATGTCCGTCATCAGCTCCACCCCGCGCCGGAACATCCGCGACTGCATGGGGATGTCGGCCACGGGGGCGGCGGCGCCGCTTTTCAGCGCCCGGTCGAGCTTGCCGCCGGGAAAGACGTTGAGCTGGTAGAGGTCGCAGCCGTCCAGCCCCAGGGACTCGAAAGTGCGCATGTCCTCCTCCCAGCTGCGCATGGTCTGGCCGGGCAGGCCGTAGATGAGGTCCACCACCACGGCTGCCGTGTCCATGGCCAGCAGCCGCTCCAGGGCTGTGGTGACCTCCCGCCTGGAGCACACGCGGCCCAGCGATTGCCGAAGCCGCGTGTGGAAGGTCTGCACGCCGATGGAGAAGCGGTTGGCCCCGCCCTCCACTGCGGCGCGCATCTTCTCCGGCCCGAAATTGTGGATGCGGCCCTCCACGGTGATTTCGCAATCGTTGGCCAGGGGCATGTTCTCGCGGATGCCCCGCAGCAGGCGCTCCAGATCCTTGGGCTCCAGGGCGGTGGGCGTGCCGCCGCCAAGGTACACGGCGTGCACGGGCTCGCGTCCCACTGCGGCGCGGCCGCGTTCCCGGCGCATCTCGTCGAGCAGGGCGTCGGTATAGGAGGCGCTCACCTCCTTGCGGTAGGGGGCGATGTAGAAGCCGCAGTAGATGCACTTGGTTTCGCAGAAGGGAATATGCACGTACACCGCGCTTTTGCCTTGGCGCGGGCGCTCCATGAGGGCGGCGTGCAGCTGCAGCGCCTCCTCTCCTGTGACCATGCCGCCGCCCATGCCCGCGTGGACCGCGCGCTTGCGCTCGAAGGCCTCGGACAGCGGGTCCACCCCTTCGCGGGCGAACCATTCGCCTTCCCGCGCGCGCGTGGTCATGCCCACCCTGTTTATCCTTCCGGAGGGGCTGGTTTGTGTCCGTGCTTGAGCTGTGTTCATTTGCGCCTCCAAAGGATTTTGAAATTCATTTTCATTAACAAGGCGTAAAAAAACGCCTCTCCGGCCGGGGGCTGGATACGGCGTTACAGGCCCAGGGAGGCGACGATGGCGTCGCCCAGGGGCCGGGAGATGAGCAGGTGCTTGTCGCCTTCCAGGTCGGGCCACTTGAGGCGGGGCAGCAGCAGCACCCGTCCACGGAAAAACGTCATGCACTGGGCGACGATGGCCTGCCCCAGCACCAGGCTTTCAAAGGCCTCTGGCTTGAGCCCCTTGGCCTCGGCCGCGATGCGGCTGGCCGTGCGGTGGAACGGGGCGAGCACCTCGTTGAACAGGCGGTCGTAATACTTCTTGGGGGTGGTCAGGTCGTCGTTGAGGAGCACGGCCAAGAAGCGCCCGCTCTGCTTGCCGGTGATGGCCGCGATGACCCCGTCCACCAGCTCGCGCACGGCCGCCGCAAGGGCGTCTTTGCCGCCGCCGATGCGGGTTTCCGCGGCCTCCAGAAGCGGCAGGATGATCTCTTTCCATTTTTGCAGACAATGGCTGAAGATGGCATCCAGGAGCCCCTCCCGGCTGCCGAAGTGGTAGTTGATCATGGCGTGGTTCACCTTGGCCTCGGCGGCCAGGCGGCGGTTGCTCACCTCGTGCCCGTTGTGCTCGGCAAAGAGCCACGTGCCCGCCTCGATGAGCTTGGCCCTGGTCATGTTCTCGCCGACTGTCTGCTGCATGTGCCCCTCGCCATGATGTTCGTGAACCCCACCTAGTCCATCGGCGGCGGCATGTCAACCGCTTGGTTAAACCGCGTGGTTAAAATGCTCTTGCCGCGGAGCCGGAGGCTTCGCGGCCATGGGCGAGACCCACGCTGGTCAACGCCATGGGCGCGCGCAGAGAGCCGCGCCGCATGGTGCGGGCGGTTGCGGCCGGGACGGTTTGGGTGTGCTGCGCCGGTGGCGCTACGTGCCGCTTTTGGGCGGAATGCGGCAGGACTCCTGGCAGCAGGTGCCGTAGAGGAAGCCGTTGTACGCGTGGAGGATGCGCTCCTCGCGGGCCCGACGTTCCGGCGTCAGCGCGTTGCGCGGGGTGTCGGCGTGTTTGGCGAGCACTTCGGCCCAAGCGGGGATGGCGCGCACGCCGGTGGCGACGCAGTCTCCGCTGGCGGTGTCGAGGATGCTGGCGCCGATGGTGTCCGTGGCGATGGCCAGGGGCACAGGCCCGCCGGGAAAGAGGCGCGCGCAGCTCACGGTCTCGCGCTCGAAGCTGCCCACGTCGCCCGCGCAGAAGATGACGAGCAGCACGGGCGCGCCGCCGGGCTCGTAGGCCACCAGGTCGACATGCCTGCCGGTTTCTTCCCCGTCGACATGGAAGATCAGGGGAACCTTGGCCTTGAGCGCGTCCTTGGGGAAGCCCTTCTCCTCCACCAGATGCC
The DNA here is from genome assembly GCF_900188225.1 of Humidesulfovibrio mexicanus. Lineage (NCBI taxonomy): Bacteria > Pseudomonadati > Thermodesulfobacteriota > Desulfovibrionia > Desulfovibrionales > Desulfovibrionaceae > Humidesulfovibrio > Humidesulfovibrio mexicanus. The sequence continues at coordinate 110,064 of NZ_FZOC01000005.1, forward strand.
GGGCAAGGGCTTGGCGGAACTCTTCGTAGGTGGTCTCCTCGATGGGCTGGCCGCTCAGGTAGTCGGTGAGCATTCCGCCCAGGCTGGTTTCGTGCATGGCGTTCCTCCCTTTTGCGGGCAAGGGGCTCGGCGCGGCCGCCGCGTTCAGGTCCGGTCCTGGCCGAGCACGGCGTAATGCCGCACATGCTTGTCCGGGATGATCTCGTAGCGTTCGTCGCCGGGGTACAGCACGGCGCGGTGCATGTCTTCCCCGGCAAAGGCGCGCACCGCCTCCCAGGAATCCCAGAAGGTGGTGAGGCCGATCTCCACGCTTCCGGACCCTGGGCCGAGGCCGTTGTCCTCCAGGCGTTCCAGCACCAGATGGCCCTTGTAGCCCTTGGTTTCCCGCGCCTCGCGCACGCCGGTGCGCTCCAGGTGCAGCAGGAAGCCGTCGCGGTGCCGGGCGGGGCACAGGCATTTCCATTCACGGGCGATCATGGTTTGCTCGCACTCCTACTGGATGGTGTTCGGGTGGTGCGCATCCATGTCCTTGGCGACCTTGTGGCACACGGCGCAATTGGCCTTGGCCCCCAGAGGGCGCTCCAGCTTCTGGTACTGCAGCGGCTGCACCACGTCGCGGCGCTTCCCGTAGGGGTTCGTTGCCGGGTACAGCGCGTGCTGCGGGCCGTGGCACGAGGGGCAGGAGAGCGCCCCCATGTCGTCCAGCCGCTCGCGGAAGCGGTCCGCCGGGGCCTTGGTCCAGTTGCCGAAGGCCTGGCTGGGGTCGGGCGCGCCGAAGTCCTTGTGGCAGGCCAGACAGTCGGTGGTCTGCACCCAGGCGGTGCGCGGCGGAATCTGCTTCTTGTCCATGCCCTGCGGGGTGATCGTGCTGATGAGCCGACTTGCCCCGCGCGTGCCCGTACCGGCCTCGGCCTCGCGCTTCAGCAGCGCCAGGGCGTGATCCTCCAGGTGGCCGTGGCAGGCCACGCAGTCCAGGCCAAGCTGGCCGTGCAGGCCGCGCAACATGCGCGTGCCGCCGTTTTCGCGGCTGGGGTGGCAGCGTGCGCAGGCCTCCGCGCCCTGGCCGCGCATGGTGTTGGCATGGAAGCCGTGCAGCGCGGCGGAGACGGAGAGCAGGTCGCCCCGGCCTTTGCCGCCGGTCAGGGGATCAGCGTGGCAGTCCGCGCAGCGTACGGGCTTGCCGCTTCGGGCCTGGGCCGCCAAGCCGGTGCGGTTCAGCCTGTCGTGGATGCGCAGGATGTTCATGCCGGTTTCCGGCGTGATTGCGCCCTTGGCGTCGCCCCCGCCGTGGCAGGCGGCGCAGCCCGCCTCGTCGGACACGGGCAGGGCCGCGCGGGTGCGGGCCAGCACACGGCCGCTTGCGTCGCGCGCCTCCACCGTGGCCATGGGGTAGGGGAAGAGCGTTCCATCGGCCCTGCGGGGCGAAAGGGTGAGCGTGGCGTGGAACCAGTCGCGGCCGTCCAGGAGCTTCATGCCGCCGCTGGCCGCGCCCCCTTCCACGGCGTAGGTGAGGGCGACCCCGTCGGTGACCTTGGAGGGGCCGTCGCCGCGCTTGATGAGCTGGGCGTGGAGGCGGACTTCCGGCTCCCGCAGCGAGAACACGCCCGGAGCCCCGACAGCCTGATGCATTCCCTGGCCGGGCCAGGCAAGCAGCACGTATTCGTCCGTGGCCGGGTCGAAGGGCGGCACTTCGGCGTCCGTCTCGACAATGTCCACCGCAGGCTGAGGGCCGTCCGTTCTGCCCCCCAGCACCTGGGCCACATAGGCGGCCAGGGCGTCGCGCTCCTGGCCGTTGCCCACAAAGGGCGGCATGGCCGGGTTGATGGCGTCAAGGGCGCCCAAAAGCGAGGCCATGCCTTCCGTGGTGAGGCTGGCGGCCCAGGGGCGGATGTTGTTCATGGGGCCGCCGATGGAGTGGCAGCTTGCGCACTGGTGTTGGAACAGTTCTGCCCCGGCCTCCAGCCTGTTGGCTTCGGTCACCTGGCGGATGCGCGCCCATTTGGCCGTGGCCAGATAGCCCTGGGCGCTGGCGGTTTCCTCCGTGCCCACGCGGATGCCGTTGGAATAGGTGTGTCCGTAGATGAGAAACGGCTTGCGCGCGGCCTCGCGCACGAACTCGAAGCTGCCGATGACGCCCCAGCCCGTAAGCACCACCACAAGGGCCAGCGGGAAGCGGAAGCGGCCGGGCGTGCGGATGGCCAGGACCAGCGCGCCAATGGCCGCCGCTGCGGCGAAATATTGGAAGTACTTCAGGAAACCGGTGATGCGCGCCGAGCGCAGCATGACCATCTCAAACTGCGGCTGGGGCAGGGCGTGGATGTACCACCAGCCCGCGCCGACGCAGGCGGCCAGCGGCAGGATGGTCCAGGCGGCGGCCATGCGCACCATGCGTTCGCGTGCAAGGCCGGAGCCGTTCTCATCCGGAATGCGCGTGGCCGTGACAAAGCCGAAGAGCCCGGCCAGCGCCAGGCTGATGGCCGTGCGCAGGGCCAATTGCGGCCAGAAGGTCGGGTTCAGGAAGGCGTCCCAGAAGTCACGGCTGGTGGTCCACTCGCCCGGCGTCAGCATGAAGCCCACAATGCCGTTGATCATGAACAGGGAGAGGAAGGCGAACAGGAAGTAGAACCAGCCCATGCGCATGTGGTCGCCCGGCTCCATGCGGTCGAACCCGTAGTAGTAGACGAGCAGCGCGACGATTTCGCCCAGGAAGAACACCCATTCTGTGGCGAAGCCGTAAACGAAGACCTTCAGGAGCGTGCTTGTGGCCTGCGGCGACAACAGCCCGATGGTGAACCAGATGCCCACGCCCGTGACCCCGCCGGCCACCATGGTCACCAGCAGGAAGAGCCGGGCGTGGCGCTTGACGTGGGCCAGCAGCGCCGGGCTGCCCAGCCTGCGCGCGTACAGTTCGGCAAGCACGAGGTACAGGCCGCCGCCCACGGCGAAGTGCGCCAGGTACACGTGGAACGTGCCGATGAGGGCGATCCAGAAGCCGCCAGCCAATGCGAAAAGGTGCCAGATAGGGTATTCCATGGCCTACCTCCCCGCGCCCGCGGTCTTGGCGTAGGTCTTGAGCATGTAGGTCACGGCGGCCAGGCCCACGACGAGCGAGCCCAGGAACATGACCAGGGGCGACACCTCGTTGCGCACCGGCAGGTCCGCGGGGTTGAAGTACGGGGCCAGGGTGAAGGCGCGCACCTGGGCGCGGGTCAGGCTCATGACCAGTACCGCGGCCACGGTGAGTCCGGCGGCAAGCCCCGGGCGTCTGCGCAGCCCGGCGAACAGGGCCGCCAGTCCGGCCAGGGAGCCCACGGCCAGGGCCCCGGTGGCCAGGGCGCTGCCGCCCATGAACGCAGACAAGACCGTCCGGGGCAGGGAGACGAGCACCCAGGCGCCGATGACGATCTGCAGCATGGTGGCCCGCGTGAACCACTTCATGCCGAGGTCCACCCAGTCCGGCCGACCTCGTTTTTCGCCCAGGAGCGCGGCGTACAACCCGGCCACGGCCGGGGCGGCCACGATGGCGTGCAGGTAGCGCGGCCACAGGGTGGGGTCCGAGAGGTTCAGCAGGCTGCCGCGCGGGTTTTCCGAATAGGCGGTCCAGGCCTCGGGGCGCAGCATCAGGGTCATGTTTGTCGCCAGCAGGAAGCCCGTATACAGGAGGAACGCCAGCGACACCCCCAGCGCCAGGCGCGAAAGGCTGGGCGCGGCGTTGAACTTGGCGTCGTGGGCGTACAACCCATAGTAGCCGATGATGACCGCCGCGATGGCCGAGAGCCACCATCCGGCCATGAGCACCGAACTGGTGTAGAGGAACTGGCCGTACAGCACCTGCACGAAAAGCAGCGGGGCCACGCCGAAGTTGATGGTCAGCGCCAGGAAGGTGGGCGCTCGGTGCCCCAAATCATGGGCCAGGTCCGCGTGTCGGCCGCGCCCGAAGAACGCCAGCAGGGCCGAACCCACCGCAAGGTTCATGAACAGGATGTGCAGGGCGAAGGTGATGACGAGCAAGGCCTCGAACCAGCCCCAGGGGGAGGGGATGGCCTCGGCCGCAGGAATGAGCCTGGCCGGGTCCATGCGTATTCTCCTTGACGGATGTCTAGGTTATGGCAATACACGGTGCTGGGCGCTCTGGCAATGCGCTTTGCGCACGTCTTTGGTCCCGCACCGCGCCCACCTCCCCCGTTTTTCGAACCAAAACTCCGGAAGAGCGAATGGATACAGTGTTTTTGCTTGATGTGGGCAACACCAACGTCAAGGTCGGGCTGGCCCGTCCCGGCCTGGGGCTGGCCGCCTGCTACGCCCTGCCCACGTCCCCGGCGGACACACCGGACTCCTGGGGGCTTCGGCTGCTCGACATCTGCCGGGTGGAGAACGTGGCCCCCGGCGAGGTGACGGGCTTTGTCGCGTCATCCGTGGTGCCGCCCATGAATCCGGTGCTTTCCCGCGCGGCCGAGCGCTTTTTCGGGCGCAAGGCGCTGTTTGCGCCCGGCGACCTGCCCATCCCCATCGAGAACCGTTACGCCCGGCCCGCGGAGGTCGGGGCCGACAGGCTCGTCACCGCCTGCGCCGCGCGACATCTTTCGGACGCCCCGGCCCTGGTCGTGGTGGATTTTGGCACGGCCACCACCTTCGATTGCGTGTTGGGCGGCGCCTTCATGGGCGGGCTCATCTGCCCGGGGGTGCTTTCGAGCGCGCGGGCCCTGGCCACGGGCACGGCCAAGCTGCCGCACATCACGCTTGAAATCGGGCCGCCCCGGCCGGATGGCGGTCTCGAAATCGGGCAGAGCACGTCGCAGAGCCTGAACCTGGGGCTTATCCACGGCTTCGCCGCCATGGTGGAGGGGTTGGCGAAAAAGCTCGCGGCCACGCTGCTGCCTGGACGCGAAGGCGAGGTGCGCGTCATCGCCACTGGCGGCTTCGCCGCGCGCATCGCGGCCGTGTGCCCGGCCATCCATGAGGTCCGAGAGGATCTGCTCATGGAGGGCCTGTGGCGCGTCTGGAGGGCCTCGGAAGGCGCTGGCGCGGAAATGTCGCGCGCGGGCATTTGAATCTGCGGCGGTTTTCGTATATCTTGCCCCATGGAATGATTGTCGAGCAAACAGAACACACCACCACGGTTCACAAAACCAAGGAGACCATATGAGCACCATCGTTGCTGTCTGGGCCCGCGAGATCCTGGATTCGCGCGGCAATCCCACCGTCGAGGTCGAGGTGACCTACGAGTCTGGAGCGTCGGGCCGCGCGGCGGTGCCCTCCGGGGCGTCCACCGGCAGCCGCGAGGCGCTGGAACTGCGCGACGGGGACAAGAAACGCTACGGCGGCAAGGGCGTGGCCAACGCGGTGAACAACATCCGCGAGGAGATCGCCAGCGCCATCGTGGGCATGGACGGCCTGCGCCAGGTGGCCCTGGACAACTCCCTCATCGACCTGGACGGCACGGACAACAAGGGCCGCCTGGGCGCCAACGCCATCCTGGGCGTCTCCATGGCCAACGCCCGCGCCGCGGCCAATTTCCTGGGCATTCCGCTGTACCAGTATCTGGGCGGCATCAACGCCAAGCTTCTGCCCGTGCCCATGATGAACATCATCAACGGCGGAGCCCACGCGCCCAATAATCTGGACATCCAGGAATTCATGATCATGCCCCTGGGTGCGGAGACCTTCGCCGACGCCCTGCGCATGGGCTCGGAGACCTTCCACGAGCTGAAAAGCATCCTCGCCAAGGACGGCCACGTGACCAGCGTGGGCGACGAGGGCGGCTTCGCCCCCAACCTGAAGAGCCACTCCGAGGCCCTGGAGTACATCATCCGCGCCATTGAGGCCGCCGGCTACAACCCCGGCCATGAGATCGCGCTGGCCATGGACTGCGCCGCCAGCGAATTCTTCGACAAAGGCAAGTACAACCTCAAGGGCGAGGGCAAGGTCCTCTCCGCGCCGGAGATCATCGACTACTACGCCGACCTGGTGTCGCGCTTCCCCATCGTCAGCATCGAGGACGGCATGGCCGAGGGCGACTGGGACGGCTGGGTCAGCCTGTCCGACCGCATGGGCAATGACATCCAGCTGGTGGGCGACGACATCTTCGTCACCAACCCGGACATCCTGGCCGAGGGCATCGAGCGCGGGGTGGCCAACTCCATCCTCATCAAACTGAACCAGATCGGCACCGTGACCGAGACCCTCGACACCATCGAGATGGCCAAGCAGGCCGCCTACACCACGGTTGTCTCCCACCGCAGCGGCGAGACCGAGGACGCCTTCATCTCCGACCTGGCCGTGGCCGTGAACGCCGGGCAGATCAAGACCGGGTCCCTGTGCCGCAGCGACCGGCTGGCCAAGTACAACCAGCTCCTGCGCATCGAGGAGGACCTGGAGGAGGAGGCCATCTACTACGGCCCGCTTCTGGCCGACAGCTGGTTCGCCCACGAGCACGAGGAAGAGTAAGGCTCAGGCCGCAAGGCCGCGTTGAGGAAATGTAAGGCCCCGCCCCCCGGTTAAGAGGGGCGGGGCCTTTTCGCTGCGGTCAGTACGGATTAGGCGTCGGGTGGAATCTGGCCCAGGTCCTTGAGCCCCGCGATGGTCGATTCCGGCACCAGCCTGCGCAGGGTGGCGTAGTCGGCCTCGCGGATGCACCTGCGCACCGCGGACGCGCTCACGGCTGCGCCGCCGACGCAGTGGCGCTCCACCTCGATGTATTCGATGCCGTAACGCGGCATGTGCTCGGCCATCTGCCTGTTGTACTGGCTGGTCACCGGGCAGTAAGGCTCCTGCCCGGCGAAGCGCTTGGTGATGCCGAGGGCTTGGGCGATGTACCGACCGAAGTTGGAGAGGTCGTCCGTGGCGTCCAGTTGGGCATTCGGATTGGCTTCCTTTTCGAAGTACTGCGGATGGGTGCTGGCTGTTCCCCAGGCGCCGCTGTAGGGCAGCACGGTGACGTTCGGCAGATCAGACGTGCCTGCCTGCACCATCCGGAACCGCTGTTCGAAGTTGAAGTGTTGCCTGTTTTCCCGATTGATGAACACGAACAGGTGGTCCACCTGGCCAGCCGCCAGGCGAATCAAGTGCTTGTGCCCCAGGGTGAAGGGGTTGCAGTTCATGACGATGGAACCCACTATTCCGCTCGCGGGACGCAGGCTCTTCAAGTGGGCCAGGTAGTCCCGGACCTCAGGAATCCGGAGCAGCTGGTCCTCGCGTTCCTGACTGAACTCCGGAATGGCTTCCAGGCGAAGGGCGCGGGCGATGTCGTCGGCAACGGCCTTATGCTCGCGAGGGAGCTGGAAGCAGGTCTGGAAGAGTCTGTCCGCCACGAGTTTGTTGCCGCGCGGGCTGAGGTGGGAGAAGTCGATGAAGACTTCTCCGTGAGGGTGCGGCCGTTCGAACAGGGGGGTGGAGTCCATGGTCGGGATGCCGTGAGCCTGGCAAAGGCCAACGATGCGCGGGAGGGTGTCCGGCGGTGTCTTGCTCCAGCCCACGCGGCCATGCTCGGTCTCGACCATGCAGCCGAAAAAGATCACCAGGTCGCCCTGGCGCAGGGGGGTATGCTTCAGGTGGCCCAGAAGCATGGAATACGATCCGCCGCGTATGCCGCGGTTCAGGACGCCGTGTGCGGGGAAGCCGCTGTCCTGCAGGTTGAGTTCGTTCAGCCGCGCCTGCAGCAGCGAAGGAATGGTGTGCGCGTCTTCGGACCCGAAGCCGTACACCGGGGACGTGCCGAACACGTATACGGAGCGCTCATGCTTGACGGGAACGCCCGTGGTGACGCGGAATCCGTGCCGCACGTTGACAAGACGCGAGGTCATGTCCTGCTGGAAGGTGAGCCCGTCCGGGTTGGTGATGAGGCCGGGGCCGGTCATCACCTCGCGCGCATAGGCATCGCAGAAGCCGTCGACGCCTTCGTAGGTCTGGGCCAGATGCGGGGGATTGCCCTGGAGCCAGCTGATCCTGTCCGTTATTCGGGTCACTTCCTCGCCACCCTCTTTGCCACCGAAACGCGCCATGCCGAGATGGCGTTCGGTGTCAGACGGGGCGCGTAGCATTGTCACCCAGGGCAGTGCGCAAAAGATGAAGTCGGCACCCTGGCTGCGCACATGTTGGTGGGCGTGGCGCAGACATTCAAAGTGGTAGTGATATGGTGAGAGGCGGGCGTGGCTCATATCGGGGCTCAATTGCTAGAGTTCTGGAGGCGGTCGGGCTGACCTGTGGCAGATGTTATCATCAAATTTCGTGGCAATTATTGTCTTGCGCAACGAAAGTCAAGACGCTTGGGCGGTTGCGTCGTCATCAATCGGCCTGTGCCCGACATGTAAGGCCCCGCCCCCCGGTAAAGAGGGAGGCGGGGCCTTTGTACGTAGCGGCCACGGGGAGGACCGGGGCGCTTCCGTGTTTCCGGACCTCGGGGAAAGGCCTGGAAGCGGATCGTCGAATCATCCAACGGGGTGAAACGAAAGGGACCCATACTGTTGAAAACTGCGCAGTCCATTTGGCCTTGAGGAAACGTGCGTCGCGCCTGTGCGCGGCCCTTTCGCGCTAACGCAAAATGGCTGCGAGCGTGTTGCGCACCAAGGCAATGGGGTGCAGTGACCCTTTCGTTGGGGACTGGCTGCGGTGCTGCGCGGATTGTGGCGGATCGTATTTCACAGGTTTTTCCCCATCCCAGCGGCGCAGGCCTTTGTTGCGTATGAATTCATGCCAGTGGCTCACGGAAATGCGGATCGCATCGCCGGGAATTCGTGAGTGGACAACCGGTGTGTAGAAGCCCTTCGGGTGGCCATTTTCATCGAAAAGCGCATAGATCTCCATCGGCGACTCCAGAGGAAATTTCTGAATTCTTGAACAAAAAATACAAGTTATGGCTGGCATCGTCAATGCCGGGAATTGCGTATTTGCGTTTGTGCCCTTTACAACCCACCCCTCGCGCGGCATGATGCGAATAAGAGCCATAATCCCCGTTTGCGGGAAGGAGGGCGTATGCAACACCGGGCGTCGTTGACCAAGCATGAGAACGAACTGTCGCGGGCCTTGCGCCAGCGGGTGCAGAGCGCGGAGAGCGTTCAGGATGTGCAGCAGGCCTTCGCCTTGTTCCTTAAGGACATGCTGGCCCGCGCCACAGGGCACGAACTGGTGCTGGAGGAAGGGGACGTGCGTGTGGACCCGGCCGCGCCAGAGGGCTATGTGCTGGGGCCGGGCATTGCGGCAAATCCCGACTACGCCAGATTCCTCGTCGGCTCCGACCTGCCGGAGATATTGCGCCGCCAAGCCGAGGACGCCGTGAACCGCATCAACCACCTCAAGCGCAACACCGTGAAGGCCGAGGCCAAGCTGTTCCCCCGGCCGGACCGGAAGTACTAAGTCCGGTAAGGGGCTTGCGCCGTGCGCATGGGCGTCTTTGGCGGCGCTCCAGACCGGCTGCGGTCTTCCGTCGTCGCTGTAGCCCGGCCCCAAAACGCCAAGCGGCCCGGTCGCCCCAATCGAGGCGGCCGGGCCGTGTGTCGTTGCTTCGGGGAGGGCGGGTTAGATGTCCGCCACGGCGTCCATGTTTCCGGCAGCCTGGGCGATGATGTCGTCTTTTCCTTCCAGGTTCTGCAAGGCCAGCTTGGCCAGCACGCTCTTGGGGCCAAGCTCGACGAAGCGCCGCGCGCCCGCCGCATACAGCCCCCGCATGGTGACGGTCCACAGGACGGACGAGGTCATCTGCGCGGTGAGCAGGGCTTTGAGGACGCCGGGGTCGGTCTCGGCCTGGCCGGTGACGTTCATGTACACCGGGAAGGCGGCGGGCCGCCAGGCCAGGGAGTCCAGCACCTTGGCGAAGGCGTTGGCGGGCTCGCTCATGAGCGGGCTGTGGAACGCGCCGGACACGGCCAGGGGCACGGCGCGGCCCTTGGCCTCCTTCACCAGCGCGCTCGCGGCGTCCAGCGCGGGCTTTTCCCCGCTGATGACGAACTGCGCGGGCGAATTGTGGTTGGCGATGCGCAGAAATGCGCCGCTCTGCCCGGCGGCCTTGGCCACGATGGCCTCCACGGTCTCAAGGGGCAGCTTGACCACGGCGGCCATGCCGTGGCCGGACGGCCCCGAAGGGGAGCCCGCGTCGGCCATGAGCTTGCCGCGCTCGCACACGGCCTTCACCACGTCCTCCACGGAAAGCACGCCAGCGGCGCACAGGGCGGCGAATTCGCCCAGGCTGTGCCCGGCCGCGCCAACCACGCTCATGGCCTGGGCCTTGCCCTTGGCGGCCAGCCACAGGCTGACGTTGACCACGGTGAGGGCGGGCTGCAGGGCGCGGGTGTCGCTCATCTCCGGGGCCGGGGCGGCATCGGGAGCGCCCCAATAGATTTCGCGCAGCTTGAGGCCGGAGCATTTTTCGGCCAGCAGCCAGAGGTCCATGGCCGCGCTTTGCGCCTCGGCCACGTCGCGGCCCATGTTCAGCTCCTGCGAGCCCTGGCCGGGGAAGAGGAAGGCGGTGGGAAGCATCGTCGTCTCCTTGCGTGTGTCTTTCAGGATTGCGTTTTGCCGAACAGGGCGCGGCGCAGGTCGTCCAGGGTCTTGCAGGTCCCGGCGTGCAGCAGCGGGCCGTAGCCCAGGCGCGAGGCCTGCTTCTGGCGCGTCTCCTGCCCGGCCACGGGCCGAACGTGCCCGTTCAGGTCCAACTCGCCCCAGAACACCGCCCCTTCGGGCAGCGGGGCGTCGTAGAACGAGGACAGCACGGCCGCCGCGAGCCCCAGGTCCAGGCCGGGGTCGCGCAGGGCCAGCCCGCCGCCTTGCTTCACGTAGATGTCGTGTTGCCCCAGCGGCAGTTTGAGGCGCTTTTCCAGCACGGCCAAAAGCAGGTGCAGGCGGTTGGCGTCGAAGCCCAGCGCCGCCCGGCGCGGAATGGACAAAAAGCTCTTGGCGGCAAGCGCCTGGATCTCCACGGCGAAGGGCCTGCGGCCGTCCAGCGCCAGCGACACGGCTGCGCCCGAAAGGCTGGCGTCGCGCGCGCCCAGGAAAAAGGTGGACGGGTCGTCCACCACGGCGAGGCCCTTTTCCTCCATGGTGAAGACCAGCAGCTCGTCGGACGGGCCGAAGCGGTTTTTCAGCACCCGCAGCACGCGGGAGTAATCCCTCCGGTCGCCCTCCAGGTAGAGCACGGTGTCCACCATGTGCTCCAGCAGCTTGGGCCCGGCGATCTGCCCGTCCTTGGTCACGTGGCCCACCAGCACCAGGGTGGCCTGGGTGCGCTTGACCGCCTCCACCAGCTCTCCGGACACGGTGCGCACCTGGCTTACGCTGCCGGGGATGCCCTCGGCGCGCGGGCTGGCAAGGGTTTGCACCGAATCCACGATGAGCAGCCCCGGTTCGCGGCCCAGGCCCGCGATGACATCCAGGGCCTCGTCGGCGTTGTTGGTGGCCAGCGCAAGCAGGCCGGGGCCAAGCAGGCCAAGGCGCTCCGCCCGGCCGCGAATCTGGGACAGGGATTCCTCGCCGGAAATATAGACCGTGCGGCCGGCTTTTGCACCCATTTCGGCCTGGCGGGCGGCCAGTTGGAGCAGGAGCGTGCTTTTGCCCACGCCGGGCTCGCCGCCAAGCAGGATGGCCGCTCCGGGCACAAGACCCGCGCCCAGCAGGCCGTCCAGGGCCGGGATGCCCGTGGGCCTGGCGCGCACGCCTTCGGCGCTCAGGCCCTCCAGGGCCTCCGGGGCGCTCAGGCTGGCGGGGCGGCTGGCCGTGCCCCGCGCGCTCCAGCCGCCGAGGGCGGCAGCGGCCACGGCCTCCACGGTGTTCCATTCGCCGCAGGCCGCGCACTGGCCCGTCCAGCGCGGGCTCTTGGCCCCGCAGGCCTTGCAGACGTACTCTTCGCGCTGTTTCGCCATGCGCGCCTTATGCCCTGTTTGGCCGGGGCTGGCAATGCGAGGAGCCTGCGTCCGGCTCCTCGCGCCGCTTCCAGGCGTTGACGGCCGCGGTTTTGGGCTCGGTCCAGCCCAGGGGCGTGGAGCGCGCGGGCGTGACCTCAACAGAGCCCGGCAATGGGCGGTTGTCCTGTGACGGCTGGGGCGTGGAGCGCGCGGGCGTGACCTCAACAGTGTCGCTCCCGCCGCCGGAGAGCACCAGCACGGCCACGCTGCGGCCCGCCTCGGCCTCGGCCCGGGCCTTGGGCGAGTAGGAGGCCGCGAAGGCGGCGGCGTCCTCGACGACTGCGCGCGGCCAGGCCTGGGGCGAGGCGCCGGGCCGTGCGATTTTTGGCGCATAGTGGCGGCCAAGGGCCAGCGGGCCGGTGAAGTCCCGCAGGCGGAAGCGCAAGTCGTCCGGTCCGCAGGCGGCCTCCAGGGCCTGGTTTGCGGCCTCGTTTCTGCCGATGGACAGCCAGTACGGCCCGGCCCAGTACTGCCGCGCCAGCTCCGTGATCCGGAAGTCGCCCGTGCGCGGGTCGGCCAAGTGGGTGAGGATGGGCAGGTAGCGCGCCGCGGGTTCGGCCTCGGCCAGGCGGCAGCCGCCCGCCGGGGTGGGAATGTCGGTTATGCCGAAGCGCGCGGCCAGGTCCAACTGCTCCCGGCGGCCCCGGCCCCAGAAGCCCGGCAGCCGCGCGCGGTCCACCAGACCGGAGGCCTCCATGGGCGTTTTGGGAAACTTTTGCGCCGAAAGGGGCCGCAGAAGCAGCTCGGACACCCCGGCGTCCTTTCGGATGAGGTTCAGGGTGTCGCCGCGCTGGCTCATGGGCCGCTGGCCAAGCACCTCGCCGGAGACCAGGAACTTTGCGCCCAGGCGCGGCAAAAGTTCGCGCGCGTGGCGCAGCATCAGGATCTTGCAGTCCACGCAGGGGTTCAGGTGCTTGCCGTAGCCGTGCTCCGGCGCGCGCAGCATGTCCAGGTAGGGGCGGCGCACATCCACCAGAGCGGCCTCAATGCCGTACTCGCGCAGCCAGAAATCCACCAGCTGCGGTTTGCCGAAAAACGGGCTCACGTAGTGCAGGCCCAGCACGCGCAGGCCCTGCTCCTGCAGCAGCTTGACGGCCAGGATGCTGTCCAGCCCGCCGGAGAAGAGCGCCAGCGCGTCCCAGGGGCGGCCGGTGAAGCGGTCGATGGTGTCCATGGGCGGCTCCATACGTGAGGGCCTGGAGGAGGGCAAGGCCGCAGTGCGCGGGGCTGCCGCGCGGCGCGCGCTTCTTGACGCGGCGGCTGGGGGGCGCATACACCGCTCAGATCCGCACCCGGCGGAAAAGGAGACCGGCTTATGGCGTTCAGCGTAAAGGATGTTTTGCGGTTGCAGGTTGCCCCGGCCCTGGGCTGCACCGAGCCCGTGGCCGTGGCCCTGGCCGCTGCTGCTGCTGCCTCGCTTGTGCCCGCGGCGGCGGAGTCCGTGGAGGTGTGGGTGGATCCCAACGTGTACAAGAACGGGCTGGCGGTCTCCATTCCCGGCACGGCGGGCCTTTCCGGCCTGGACACGGCGGCGGCCCTGGGCCTGTGCGGGGGCGACGCCTCGCTGAAGCTGGAGGTGCTGGACCCCGTGACCGAAGCCGACGTGGGGCGCGCCAAGGATTTGTTGCGCACGGGCAGGGCCACGGTGAACCTGCTCGCGGACAGGCGCGGCCTGCACATCCGCGCCGTGGTGCGGGGCGTTGGGCCGGATGGCGCGACGCACGAGGCCCAGGCCGTCATCGAGGGCCAGCACGACCGCATCGTGTCCTTGCACCTGGACGGCGAGCCCGTGGCAGCGCATCCGCTTCTGGCGGAGGGCGCGGCGGGCGGCGGCAAGAGCCAGATGGACGAGTTGGAGGACTGGCTGCGCGGGCTTTCCCTGGCTGAGCTGCTGGCCCTGGCCGAGCAGCTGGACGCCGAGGACCTGGCCTTTTTGGAGCAGGGCGTGGCCTACAATACCCGGCTCGCCCGGCATGGGCTCAAGTACGGCTGCGGGCTGGGCGTGGGCAAGACCTTCGAGCGCCTGGCCCGGCAGAAGCTCATCGCCAAGGACATGTTCCTGGCCGCGCGGATGCTGACCAGCGCCGCGGCCGACGCCCGCATGGACGGGGTCAAGCTTCCGGCCATGAGTTCCGCCGGGAGCGGCAACCACGGCCTCACCGCCGTGCTGCCCATCTGGGCCGTGAAGGATTATCTTGCCTGCACCGAGGCCGATGCGCTCCGGGCCATCGGGCTGTCGCACATCGTCACCGCCTCGGTGAAGGCGCACACGGGCAGGCTTTCGGCCGTGTGCGGGTGCTCCGTGGCGGCCGGGGCCGGGGCCACGGCTGGCATCGCCGCGCTCATGGGCGGCTCTCTGCACCACATCGCCGGGGCCATCAAGCTGCTCATAGAGGATTTGGCCGGGGTGATCTGCGACGGGGCCAAGGCTGGCTGCGCGCTGAAGCTTTCCACCGCGGCGGGCACGGCGGTGCAGGCCGCGCTCTTTTCCCTGCACGGAATGCGCGTGCGCGCCACCGACGGCATCATCGCCGAAAGCCCGGAGCAGACCATGAAGAATGTGGGCCAGCTCTCCTGCGAGGGCATGGTGGAGACCGACCGCACCATTCTGGCCATCATGATCCAGAAGAAGCTGGCGGGGTACGTGTAGCCCGTCCGGCAGCCGGACGCTCGTGCGCCCGGCCGAGGCGTTGAGCCTGGGCCGGGCGCGGGGTTGCGGTGGATGCTCAGGCGCGCGCTAGCGCACCACCAGCACGGAGCAGGGCGCCAGGGCGATGACTTTGCTGGCCACGCTGCCCACCAGCAGGGTGTGCGGCTTCTTTTTGCCGCGCGTGCCCATGACGATGAGATCGAAGCCGCCGCTCTTGGCGATGTCCACGATGAAGTCCTCCGGCGACACGCCGACCTCGAGCAGTTCCTTGGCGTCCAGCCCGGCCGCGCGCACTACGCCCAGCGCCGCGCCCAGCGCCTTGGACGCCTTGTCGCGCAGACGCTCGGTGGCGCTTGCGCCGAACAGGCTCTCCATGTCCTCCACGGATTCGGCCACGGCGAGCAGCGTCAGCTCCGCGCCTTCCTTTTTGGCCATTTCGGCCGCGCGGGCCACGGGCAGGTGGACGGTGTCGGCTGGATCGACGGCGACGAGAATCTTCATGCGAACCCCCTTGGTTGTGGATGCACCGTGTGGGGTCGTGGACGGACTGGAACCCTGCCGAGACCCCATGCGGCAGGGATCGCCTTGAAGCTGTGATTCCAATTTGCAGGATATGTGAAAAAGAGAACAAGTCAAGGGAACGGTGCAAAAAAACATGCGAATGAGCGCCCACTCAGGGCCGAATGGCAGGCACAGGGCGGTTTGCGTCAAAGGGGGGATCAGGGGTGGGGGGTGCCCTGGCGCGGGGCGCGACCCACGGGCCGCACGCAGGCCGCAGCCAGGAGCATGAGCCCTCCGGCCACGCCGAAAAGCACCGTGTGGCCCCATTCCCCGGCCATGATGGCCCCGCCCAGGAACGGGCCGACAAAGAAGCCCGCGTCCACGGCGATCATGAGCAGGTTGGCGTTGTAGGCGCGCAGGCGGGGCGGAGAGATGTCGAGCATACAGGAGTTGATGAGCGGCATGGTGAGCGCCATGCCCGTGCCGTAGAGCGCGGCCATGCCGAGAAGCGTGGCGAAGCCCCCGGCATGGGCGAAGAGCGGCACCAGCAGGCCCATGCCCAAAAAGGCGAGGGCGAGCGCCCGGCCCTTGTTCAGGCGGTCGAGCATGGGGCCGCCCAGCACCCGCACAGAGATGGTGGCCGCGTTGGCGCAGGTGAAGAATGCGCCGGGGTTGCCCGCGCCGATTGCCGCGGCGAAGTCGCGCATGAAGAAGAAGACGATGGCGTGCGCCGCCACCAGGAAGAAGTTCGCCACCACCAAAAGCGCCACCCCCAGGCTGCGGAAGCTTTGGCGCACCTCGTCCCAGCCGGGGCGCTCCAGGTGCGAGGGCGGCAGGCTGGCGGCCAGGGCGGCCACGCGTTTGCCCAGGGGCATGAGCAGCAGAAAGGCCGGCAGCATGAGGGGCGCGGCCAGGGCGTAGGCGTGGCCGTGGCTCTCCAGGTGGGGCAGAAGCGTCTCCACAAAGGGCGGCATGATGGCGTAGGGCAGCAGGATGGTGACGGAGAACAGGCCGAAGCCTTGGGCGCTTTGCCGCTTGGGCAGAAAGGCCATGAGGGTGCCCATGAGTCCGGTGACCACGGTGACGAAGCCCAGGCCGTGCAGCACGCGCACGCAGGCCAGGGCAGGAATGCTGTGCGCCAGCGGGTAGCAGAGCAGGGCGAGCGTGGCGAGCGCCATGCCCGCGCGCATGAAGCGCACCGCGTTGCCCAGGGCCAGGTAGCGTCCGAGGAACGGCCGCAGCAGCAGCGCGGTGAGGGGTTCCAGCGCCAGCAGCGGGCCGCGCCAGACGGGCGGGACGCCAAGCTCGGTTAGGTAGCTGTAGAAGCCGTAGAAGATGGAAATGTTGCAGAACGCCAGCACGCTTATGGCGCAGATGGCGATGAATTCGAAGCTGAAGAGCCGTGGGCTTTCGGTTTCGTGCGGGGCTGGCGCGGCGTGGCGTGCGGCAGGCATTGCGGATTCCTGTTCCACCCGGCGTGGCGGCGGGAAGAATTCCCGGTCCGGCGGGCAGGGCGGTGCAATAGCAGAGCCCGGGGCGGGGCGCAATGGTGTGCGCGGGGGGGGATTTCGGCCTTGCCGCCGCGGCGGGGCGGGATTGCCTCTCGACGCGCCGGGGCGCATCTGGCATCCTGCGGCCCGGCGCGCAGCCCTGCGCAGATTCCCCGCGCCCAAGGAGCATGACATGGAAAATGACTGGATTCTTGCCGAAAAGTTGCCCGTTGACGATGCCGACCCCAAGGCTTTGCTGGCCAAATGGGCCAACGTGGCCGAGGACATGGCGCTGGTTCCGTCCCTCAATGTGCGCATGCGCGTGGCGGACGGCCATTTTGTCGTCGAGGTGAGCCCCGAGCTGTACGACGTGTTTCGCGGGGCCTAGGCTCCCGTGGTCCCATGGTTCCGCCGCCCTGCGCCTGGCCGCAAGGGCCGGTGAAACCGCCGCGCGTCTCGTGGTTTGACAAGACGCGCGCGCGCCACGTATCCTCCCGCCATCCTGAATGCTTTGAGGGGGCGCGATGGGCGACTTGGCATGGTGGGCCTGGCTTGTGCTGGCTGCGACGTTGGCCGCGGCCGGGGGCTTCGCCCTGGGGCGCATGGGCGGCCGCCGTGTGACCCCGGCCGGACCGTCCAGGGCCGCCGCCCTGCCCGTGCTGCGCGCCCTGGCCCAGGGCGGCGTGGCCATGGATGTGATGCCCCGCGACTGGGTGGACGCCGGGCAGGACGCCCCCTACGAGCCCTTGGCGCGCTGCGTGGCCCGCCAGGCCGGGCCGGACGGCCTGGACTGCGAGGTCTTCGCCGGTTCCGGCGCCGCGCCGGGCACGCCCGTCACCTGTTTTTTCGCCCCCATGCGCGTGGGCGGCCGGGCGGTGAACGCCTTCGAAACGGTCATCGCCAGCCAGGATTTTGCGGCCGAGCCGCCGCTGTTGACCCTTGCCCCCCCTATGGACGCCTTGTCCCAGCCGCGCAGAAAGCATCCCAGAAAGCGCGTCAGCGACCAGCGTTTCGTGCGGGTGCGGCTGTGGCTGGCCCGTTTTGACCAAAGTTCCCTGCATTTCCCGGACGCCCAGCCGGACATCCGCATCAACGCCTATGAGGGCGGCAGCGTGGCCGAGGGCTCGGTGACGGACATTTCCGCCGGAGGGCTGGCCCTGGAGGTGCCCGTTGACCAGGCCCCGACGGGGCTTGCCTTGGGCGCGGCGGTTGTGCTCAAATGCTCCCTGTTCCTGTTCAAGCAGAAGCAGTTCAAGCCCTACTGGTACGCGGGCGTGGTGCGCGGCCTGGGCCAGGCACAGGGGCCTGGCGGGACGGTCACGCGCATCGCCATCGGCTTCACCCATGTGGGCGCGGCGGATTCCTCGCTGCCCCAGGGCGTGGCCTTTACCCCGCGAAACGGCGACGACGGCACGGGAGGTTCGGCATGAAGGTGCTCGGCATCAACGGAAGCGCGCGGCTTGGCGGCAACACGGCCGTCATGCTCAACACCGCATTGGAGGCCCTGGCCGATGAGGGCGTCGAAACCGAGCTGCTGGAGCTCGGGCCCAAGGCCCTGCAGGGCTGCATCGCCTGCTACAAGTGTTTCGAGAACAAGGACGGGCGTTGCGCCGTGGACGACGCCCTGAACGGCCACATCGAAAAGATGCGCGCGGCCGACGGCATTCTGCTGGGGTCGCCCACGTACTTCGCCGATGTCACCAGCAACATGAAGGCCCTCATGGACCGCGCGGGCATGGTGGCCCGCGCCAACGGCGACATGTTCCGCCGCAAGGCCGGGGCCGCCGTGGTCACCGCGCGGCGCGGCGGGGCCATCCACACCTTCGACACCCTGAACCACTTCTTCTTCATCGGCCAGATGATCGTTCCCGGCTCCTGCTACTGGAACATGGGCTACGGCCGCGAACCCGGCCAGGTGCGGGGCGACGGCGAGGGGCTGGACACCATGCGCGTGCTGGGCCGGAACATGGCCTGGCTGCTCAAGAAGATCGCGGACTAGGGTGGACGCGTTTTCCGGCGGAGTTGGCCTGGTGCTGGGCCTGACCCTGAGTCTGGCGTTGGGCCTGCTCCTGGGGGGCCTGGCCGCCGCGCTTGTCCTCAGGGCCAGGGGAGCGGCCCAGGCCGAGCGTCTGCGCGCGGCCGAGGGGGCGGCCTCGCGGCTTGATGCCGAGCTTGCCGCCACGCGCGCGGCCGGGCTGAAGGCCGTGGAGGCCCTGCGCGCCGAGACCGCTCGCCGCGCGGCCGCCGAGGAGACCGCAGCCCGTCTGCCCGGGCTGGAGGCGCGCCTGACGCAGCTTGCCGGGGAGCTTTCCGCCGCCCGCGTGCGCGAGGGCGACCTCGCCGCCCGCATGGAGGCCGAACGCAAGGCGGCCGACGAGCGCCAGGCCCTGCTGGCCGACCTGCAAGCCCAGCTCGACACCACCTTCAAGGCCCTGTCGGCCGAGGCGCTCAAGAACAACAGCCAGAGCTTCGTGGAACTGGCCAAGGCGCACCTTTCCGGGTTCCAGGAGGCCGCCAAGGGCGACCTCGAACTCCGGCAAAAGAGCATCGAAGGCCTGGTGGCCCCCATCCGCGAGTCGCTTACCCAGGTGGACGCGCGCATTCAGGACATGGAGAAGACGCGCCAGAGCGCTTATGTGGAGCTGTGCCAGCAGGTCAAGTTTCTGGCCAGCGACCAGGTGGACCTGCGGCGCGAGACGCGCAAGCTGGTGGACGCCCTGCGGCGTCCCACGGTGCGCGGCCGCTGGGGCGAGATGCAGCTCAAGCGCGTGGTGGAGCTGGCGGGCATGGTGGGCTACTGCGACTTTTCCGAGCAGGCCAGCGTGAGCACCGATGCCGGCCGTCTCAGGCCGGACATGGTGGTGCGCCTGCCCGGCGGCAAGAACGTGGTGGTGGACGCCAAGGCCCCGCTGGAAGCGTATTTGAACGCCCACGAGGCCCAGGACGAGGACGCCCGCAAAAACAACATGCTGGCCCACGCGCGCCAGATACGCGAGCACCTCTCCAAGCTGGGCCAGAAGAGCTACTGGGAGCACCTGGCGCCCACGCCGGAGTTCGTGGTCATGTTTCTGCCCGGCGAAATATTCTTCAGCTCCGCCCTGGAGCACGACCCCTCGCTCATCGAGGAGGGCGTGAAGCAGAAGGTCATCGTGGCCTCGCCCACCACGCTCATCGCGCTTTTGCGCGCCGTGGCCTACGGCTGGCGGCAGGAAAAGGTGGCCGAAAACGCCCAGAAGGTCAGCGAACTCGGTCGCCTGCTCTACGCGCGCATCGTCACCCTGAGCGAGCATTTCGGCAAGGTCGGCCGGGGGCTTTCCGGAGCGGTGGAGGCCTACAACAAGACGGTGAGCTCCCTGGAGTCGCGGGTGCTGGTGTCCGCGCGCAAGCTCAAGGAGCTTGCAGCCCAGCCGGAGAAGGATCTGCCGCCGCTGGATCCCCTGGAGATCGCGCCTCGCGAGCCCCGCGCGCCGGAGGAAGACCCGGGAGCCTAGTCCAGTCCGAGGGCCTTCCACAGCTGCGGGGCCATGGCCGCAAGCCCGAAGCGCTGCACCACGGTGAAGCGCGCGTTTTTGGCCATGCGTTCCAGCAGGTCGCGGTCGTCCGCCAGGGTCAGGATGTGCGCGGCCCAGTCCTCGGGCGTGCGCACCAGCATCCCGTCGTGGCCGTGGGTCAGTATCTGCGTGTTGAAGCCCACGGCCGAGGCCACCGGCACCGCGCCCACCGCCATGTACTGCAATATCTTGAATCCGCACTTGCCGCGCGTGTATTCGTCGTCGGTCAGCGGCATAAGCCCGGCCTCGAAGCCGCGCAGCTGCTCCACCTCGCGTTCCGGGCTCCAGCGCTCGAAGCTGACCACCTCGTGCAGTTCGCCCTCGTAGGGCCGGTCGGAAACGATGCGCACGTCCAGCCGGTCCCTGTGCGGGGCCAGTTGGCGCAACACCTCCGGCAGGAAGAACAAATTGCCGGAGGTGCCCATCCAGCCCACGCGGAAGCGTCCCACGCCGTGGGCGTCTGGCGGGGGCGGGGTGTAGAGGTCGGTGTCGAGCAGGGTGGGCAGCACGACGACATTCCGCTGGGTTTGCCGGGCGTGCCCGGCCAGGTAGTCGTTGCCCGCGATGACAAGGTCCACGGCCGCGCAGGTGTGGGCGAAGCGCGCCTTGATCTTGGCCGCCTTGGCCGCGCTGCCGGGCTGGTCGGCCTCGGCCGGGTGCAGGGCCCACAGGGCGTCGTCCACATCATAGGCCAGGGTCTGGCAACGGCGGCGAATGAGCGCCAGTTCCCAGGGGGCGAAGAGTTTTTGCTGGATGACCATGACCCGCGCCCTGGGCAGGGAGAGCAGGAAGGCCAGGCGCTGGTGCACGGCCTTTGGCGCGCGCCGCCAGTCTGCGGCAAGGCCGCGCGCTCGGCCCAGGGCCACGAAGGGCAGCACCCGGAAGCGCACGCTGGGCAGGGTCTCGCCCGAGGGCGTGAGGAAGAGCAGGTCCAGGGTCATGGCTGTTCCCGTTTGGTTCGGATGATCTCGTCCACCATCTGGATGTAGGGGAGCAGGCCGCAAGGGCGGTCATCGGGCCACTGGAAGGGCTGCGCCGGGGACTGTTCGGCGGCCAGCCGGATGAGCCGGGCCAGGGCCTGGTGGTCGCCGGGGTCCTGCAGCACAAGGCGCGGGTCCGCGAACACGGCGCTGCCGTTGCGGGCGCTGGATATGGCGGGCAGGCCGCAGGCCAGGGCTTCCAGCACGGCGTTGGAGCAGGCGTCGTAGTAGGTGGGCAGGGCGAACACATCGGCCGCGGCGTAGAAGGCGGGCATGTCGTCCACCTTTCCGGCGAAATGGACGCGTTCCCCCACGCCTAGCCGCTTTGCCAACGCGACCCAGGCGTCCGGGTGGCGGCCACCGGCCACGGCAAGGCGGTAGTTCCGCGGCAGCAGGGGCAGGGCGCGGATGAGCGTGCCCACGCCCTTGAGGGCGAAGTTGGTGCCCGCGGTGCAGACCACAACGTCGGCGTCCGCCCAGCCCTGGGCGGCGCGCAGCCGCTCCCGGAGTTCGGCGTCCGGCGGGGCGAAGCGCGACAGGTCGGGCCGGTTGTACACCACCTCCACCGAGGCCGGATCAAGGGCCGGGTGGGCCTCCAGCAGCCAGCCGCGCACCAGGTCGGACACGCAGACCACGCGTTGGGCCGGGTTGGAAGGGGTGTCGAATTGCCGCGCCTCCATCCAGCGGATCACCGCTCCGGAAGGCGAGAGCGCCCGGCGCAGGGCCTTCAGGGTCCGG
The DNA here is from genome assembly GCF_900188225.1 of Humidesulfovibrio mexicanus. Lineage (NCBI taxonomy): Bacteria > Pseudomonadati > Thermodesulfobacteriota > Desulfovibrionia > Desulfovibrionales > Desulfovibrionaceae > Humidesulfovibrio > Humidesulfovibrio mexicanus. Next base: position 131,865 of record NZ_FZOC01000005.1, read on the forward strand.
GCCAGGCTCTGGCCGTGGGCGGGCAGCGTCAGGCGGTTGAAGATATCCTGCGGGCCGCCGCCCACGCGCAGGATGTCCTGGCTCCAGGTGCGCGAGAGCCCGATGACCACGTCGTAGGGCGACCGGCTGAGGTGGCGCTCCACGGCCCAGGCGAACCACAGGTTCTTCACGGCGCGGCCCAAGGGCGGGCGGCCCAGCACCACCGGGGTTACGCCCTGGGGCAGGCGGCCTTCGGCCCGCGCGCAGAGGAAGTCCACCGCGTGGCCGCAGGCGGCCAGGGCTTCGGCCAGCCGCCAGCCAAAACCCTCGGCCCCGCCGTAGCGGCTCAGGCGGGGCATGGACAGGGCGATGCGGGACGGGGGCGCGGCTTTGGGCATGGGGGCTCCGGGATCATGGTTTCGGGCGCAGTCTTGACCGAAACGCGCGGCTTTGACAAGACATGAGGCCTTTGGCATAGCCTTGGCCGCGGGCACGCCGCCAGCCGCGCCGCATTCAGGAGGCCCCCCATGTTTCCCGCCATTCCCGAGGATTTGAGCCTGCAACTGCTGCTGAACCAGCACTGGCGCAACGCCGCCCTGGACTTTGTGCTGCCGCTCTTTTCCCTGCGCGCGCCGCTGTTCGTCATTCTGGCGGGGCTCTTGGTGTGGCGTTCGGCGTTGCGCGGCAAGACCCAGGTGGCGTACTTCCTGCTGCTGGCGCTGGCCATGGGGGCCACGGACCTTGGCACCAATGTGGCCAAGCACGCCGTGGGCCGTGTGCGCCCCCAGCACGCCGTGGCCGGAACCTATCGGCAGGAGTCCGGCCAGTGGGTGCGTCTGCCTGCGGACCATGTTCCCGACCGGGAGCGCGGCACCTCTTTCCCCTCGGCCCATGCGGCCAACTCCATGGCGCTGGCCGTGCTGGCCATGTGCCTGTGGCCCAAGCTGCGGCGTGGACTGTGGGCCCTGCCGCTGGTGGTGGGCTGGTCCAGGGTGTATCTGGGCAAGCATTATCCGCTGGATGTGGCCGCGGGCTGGCTTTTGGGCGCGCTGGTGGGCTGGCTGTTCTGGCTGGGCTGGAAGCGCCTGGCCCCGCGCCTGAAAATGCCGACATTGCCCGACGACATCTACCGGCCGGTGCTGCGCTAGCCTTCCCGCCTAGGGCCTGGGCGGGCCTCCTGCGGCGGTACGGTCCGCTCCGCCGTTCTCCCCGTCGTCCTCGGCATCGTCCACAGGGACGACCCCCTTGCGCTTGTAGGCGCGGTACACGCTGATTCCCAGCCAGCCCGAGGCCGCCAGCAGCAATGCGCTGAGCCCGATGGACAGCGCGCGGGAGAGCCCGGTCTCCGCGCTGACGCCAGCGCCCGCCAGGGCGAAGACCAGATTCTGCGGCAGGTAGCCCGCGGCCGAGCCCAGGATGAAGGCCGCAGCCGGGATGCTGGTGACCCCGGCGGCCACGCTGGTAAGCATGTTGTGCCCCACGGGAAAGAGCCGGATGGCCAGCGAGGCCCTCCAGGGATCGGCGCGCAGGAAGGCGTCCAGGCGCTCCACGCGACGGCCGAAGCGCGAGAGCACGAAGTCGCGCCCCAGGGTGCGCGCAAGGAAAAAATTCATGGCGCAGCCCAGCGCCGTGCCCAGGGTGGCGAGCAGGGTTCCCCAGAACCAGCCGAAGGCGTAGCCGCCCAGGAACGCCGTAAGCTGACGCGGCAGGCCCATGCCCGTGACCAGCCCGGTGAAGCCCAGAAAGAAGAGCACGCCCAGGACGCCCTGTCCTTCAACATGGGCCATGAGCCATTGGCGGTCCGTGAGGTGCTGTTCCAGCCCCAGGAAGCGGGCCAGGGCCAGCAGGCCGCCGAACACCGCCAGCATGGCCAGGCCCTTGAGCACGGGCCGTGCGCCCGAGGCCTTATTGCCCATTGCCCGTTCCGCCGCGCCGGGCCTGCTTCTTGGCCTGGCGCTCGGCCTCGCGGCGTTCGCGCCGGGTGGTTCCGGCCGGAGCGGGGGCCGTGCGTTCCCCGCGCGTGCTCATGATGAGCATGTAGCCGATGAACAGGGCCAGGGCCTGGGCCACGGCCATGAGCAGGTCGAGCCGTATCCAGGCGTACCAGAGGCCGCACGCGGCCCCCGCCACGAGCGGGATGAAGGGCCAGCGAGGCCTGCGCGTGGCCAGTTGCGGCAGGCCGAAGATGCCCCGCCAGAGCACGGCGATGAACGCCACCACCTGCAAGCCCATGGACAGGGCCAGAAGCTGCGTGGTCAGGGGAACCTGGACGATGTTGGGCACGGGGGACATGGGGAAGCCTCCTGGCGGCGGTTACGGGCGGGTTCTGGAGGCAGCCTTGCGGGCCTCCTCCAGGCGTCCCTGCCGGGTGAGGGCGGTGACCAGCGCGTCCCAGTGCTCCTGGCGCTCGGGCATCAGGGCCGCGCTCTGCCGGGCCAGCACCTCGGCGATCTGCGGATCCTCGCCCGCGTCCAGATACAGCCGGGCCAGCATGGACAGGGCCAGTGCGTCGTTGTGGTTCGCGCCGATGGCCAGGTGCAACAGCTCGCGGGCCCGGTCCGTCTGCCCCTTTGCCAGGGCCACGCGGGCCAGCGGCCGCAGGGCCGCCGCCTCGCCGCCGGGCGCGGCCAGGGCGCGGGCGTAAAGTTCCTCGGCCTCGTCCAGCAGGCCATCGGATTCGGCGAGGGAGCCCAGGCGCAGCAGGCTGTAGCAGTGCGCCGGGTCCAGTTCCAGGCAGCGCTGGTAGGCCTGCCGGGCCAAGCCGGTTTCGCCCAGGCGTTGGCAGGCCCAGCCCAGATTGTAGTGGGCCATAACGTCGCCGGGCTCGGCCGCCACCACCAGCTCGAACTCCCGGCGCGCCAGGTCCGGCTTGCCCAGCTGGGCGTGGCAGATGCCCAGCGAGGTGCGCGCCAGCACGTTGGACGGATCGGCCAGGAGCGAGAGCTTGAATTCCTCCACCGCGGCGTACAGGTCGCCCGAAGCGAAAAGCCTGTCGCCGGAGACGTTCAGCGACAGGGAGTCGAAGCGCGCCACGCGCGGCGCCGGCAGGAGCAGCGCGTGCTCCAGCGCCTTGCGCGCGCAGTCCAGGGCATCGGCCTTGGCGTACTTGAGGCAGGGATGGCGGTACACGCCAACCGCCAGGTCCAGGCCGTGCTCCATGGCCGCCTGGGAGCACAACTCCTCGGCCTTGGCCAGCACCTCCGCCCCGTCCGCGCCGGGCAGGAAGTGCACCAGCCCGCCCAGGCCGAAGCGCCCGCCGCCGGGCCGCGCGGGCTTGCCGTTCCGCTCGGCGGGAAGGCTGGGCCGGGCCAGGGGCAGCAGCAGGGATTCAGCCAGGGCCGCCACCTGGGCCACGGCGGCGTCCAGTCGGCGCACCGCGCCGCCGCGCTGGTCCGGTTCGGCCTCGCGGCCCGGCTCGCGCTGGCCCGCTTCGCGCTGACCCGGTTCGCCGCTGGGCTGGGCCACCCGCGTCAGCACCACGCAAAACTCGTCCGCGCGGCCGCGCCCGCGCTCGAAGAAGGACAGGAAATCGCGGTAGGCGTACAGCCCGGTGAGCATGTCGCGCTGGGCGGAGCCGGGCGCGCAGCCCTCGGCCGGGCGCGAGGCGAACAGGCTGTCGCGCTCCTGGATCAGAGTCAGGCGGTCGCCGGGCTCCGGCGCCCAGGAGGGGTCGCCCGCGTGCAGCACCTCGGCGATGGCGAGGTCTTCCTGCACCTCGGTGAGCACGATCTCGCCCTTGTAGAGCGCGGGCGAGCGGCCCAGCAGACGCTCGTCGCCGGAAAGCCGCGCCTCCATGGCGCGCTCCTGGAACCTGGGCGACCACACCAGATAGCGCAGCCCCTCCTGTGCGCCCACGCCCCGGCCCAGGGTGACGCTGAGCCGCTGCATGGGCAATACCTCCAGGATGCGGCCGCCCGTGCGCACGATGTCCTGGAAGCCGAAGACCCGGTTGCGGCCGTGGTCCTTGCTGGTGCCCACGGCCTTGGCCGCGGCCCGCATGAGGATGCGTGCGGCCTCGGCCGGGGAGCGCTCCAACTGGGGGCCGCGCAGGCACTGGGGATAGTTGGCGTAGCCCAGGCTCGCGGAAATGCCGATGCGGTCGCCGGTGACCTCGTCCTGGAAGCCCAGGTCGCCGATGGCTTGCCGCACCTGCTCGGCCAGTTGCAGGGCTCCCTTGGCGCTGGCGTCGGGCAGGAGGACGGCGAAGGTGTCGTTGTGGATGCGCGCGGCCGTGGCGTGGCGCGGGCAGGCCTCCGCAAGGGACGCGCCCACCTTGGCGACCATTTCGTCGCCCAGGGCGTAGCCGTAGCGTTCGTTGATCCACTGGAAGTTGTCCAGGTCGAGCAGGATGACGCCCAGCGCCGCGCTGAAGCACTGCACGTCCGGGTCGCTTCGGCCGCCGCTGGTGGCTTCCAGGCAATGGCGGATGAGGGCGATCTCCCGCGTGAGGGTCTGTTGGAAGTGCTCGCGGTTGGACAGCCCGGTGAGGGCGTCGGTGACGGAGCGCTTGTAGAGCAGCATCTGCTCCAGCACTTTGCCCGCCATGGCCTGGTACAGCGGCGGCATGGCCTTGGGCGCCTTCAGGCGCACGCCGCGGGCCACGAACACGCCCAGGGTGCGGCCGACGAGCGTGAGCGGCAGCAGAAGCTCGCGGGCGTCCGCATCGTAGCGCAGCTCGGGCGGCGGGGCGTCCTCGCGGGGGAAGTAGAGGCTGTAAGAGGTGAAGGGAAGGAAGGAGCGCATGGCGTCCTTCAGGCTGTGCTCCAGGTCGATGAGGTCCTGGCGGGTGAGCGTGACGCTCGTGTCGGCCAGAATGTCCTTGGGGATATCGGCGGCGGGTCGCATGGGGGCGTTCTATCCTGCGCGTCCTTTCAGCACAAGGACAAACGCCCCTGGCGGGGAAATATCAGTGGACAGGGCCGGGCAATCGTGCCATGTGTCCCTTCCAAACCATGCCCCCCCGGCAGCCGCCGGGCTGGCGCAACTTCCGCATGGACGCCTCCATGGACCTCATCTCCTCTCCGCAAGCGCTTCGCGACACCTGCCGGGCCTGGAGCAAGGCCGGACTCACCATCGCCCTTGTGCCCACCATGGGCTTTCTGCACGACGGCCACATGAGCCTCATCGACGAGGCGCGACGCCGTGGCGACAAGCTCGTGGTCAGCATCTTCGTCAACCCTACGCAGTTCGGTCCGAACGAGGACCTGGACCGCTACCCCCGCGACCTGCCCCGCGACCTCGCCCTGGCCGAGGCCCACGGCGCGGACCTTGTGTTCGCGCCGGAGCCGGGCGCCATGTACGCCCCGGACCACGCCACCTGGGTGGAGGTTCCGGAGCTTGCGCGCGGGCTGTGCGGGGCCTCGCGGCCCATCCATTTCCGCGGGGTGTGCACGGTGGTGCTCAAGCTTCTGAATCTGGTGCGGCCCGATGTGGCCGTGTTCGGCCAGAAGGATTGGCAGCAGCTGGCCATTCTGCGGCGCATGGCCCGCGACCTGGACCTGGACGCGCAGCTGATGGGGATGCCCATCCACCGCGAGCCGGACGGCTTGGCCATGAGTTCGCGCAACGTGTATTTGACGCCCGTGGAGCGCGCCAAGGCCCCGGCCATACGGGAGGGGCTGCTTCTCGTCCGCGCCGCCGTGGCGGCAGGCGAACGCGACGCGGAAACGCTGGGCCGCATGTTCGGCGCGCACCTGGCCCAGGCCCTGCCCGGGGCGCGCATCGACTACGCGAGTTTCGTGCACCCGGACTCCATGGAGCCCGTGGCCCGCATGGACGCGGCCACGCTTTTCGCCGTGGCCGTGTTCGTGGGTTCTGTACGCCTTATAGACAACATTCTGCTTGAGGTATAATGACCTATGCCCAGACGCACGTTTTTGAGCGCCAAGATACACGGGGCCACGCTGACCTCTCTGAACCTGGAATACGAGGGCAGCATCTCAATCGATACGGCCCTGCTGGACGCCGTGGGCATTCTGCCCTATGAGCGGATCGACGTGCTGAACCTGGACAACGGGGAGCGGCTGACCACCTACGCCATCCCCGGCAATCCGGGAGAAATATGCCTGAACGGGGCCGCCGCGCACAAGGGCGAGCCCGGTCAGAAAGTCATTCTGGTGACATACCTGGAGCTTGAGCCGCACGAGATTGCGGAGCACAAGCCCAGGGTCATACGTGTGGATGCCGCCAACAGGCCCGAGGCGGCCCACTAACGAAATACTTACCTGATATACTGGAGGACACCGCATGATTTCGCCCAAGAGCCGTTACCTGTTCACTTCCGAGTCCGTGACCGAGGGACACCCGGACAAGGTGGCCGACGCCATTTCCGACGCCGTGCTCGACGCCCTCATCGGACCGGATCCCAATTCCCGCGTGGCCTGCGAGACGCTGGTCACCACCGGCATGGCCTTCATCGCCGGAGAGATCACCACCAACGCCTATGCGGACCTGCCCGCCATCGTGCGCGAGACCGTGAAGAACATCGGCTACAACAGCTCCGAGATGGGCTTCGACTACGCCACCTGCGCGGTCATGTCCTCCATCGACAAGCAGAGCGCGGACATCGCCCAGGGCGTTGACCGCACCAAGCCCGAGGACCAGGGCGCCGGCGACCAGGGCATGATGTTCGGCTTCGCCAGCAAGGAAACCCCCACCCTCATGCCCGCGCCCATCTACTACGCGCACCAGCTTTCCCAGCGCCTGACCCAGGTCCGCAAGGAGGGCGTGCTCAAGTTCCTGCGCCCCGACGGCAAGACCCAGGTGGCCATTGAGTACGAGAACGGCAAGCCCGTGCGCATCGACAACGTGGTGTGCTCCGCCCAGCACGACGAAACCGTCGCCCACGCGGACCTCGTGGAGGCCATCAAGAAGGAGGTCATCTTCAAGACCCTCCCCGAGAGCCTCATCGACGACAAGCTGAAAATCTACGTCAATCCCACCGGCCGTTTCGTCATCGGCGGGCCCGTGGGCGACTGCGGCCTCACCGGCCGAAAGATCATCCAGGACACCTACGGCGGCGCTGGCGCCCATGGCGGCGGCGCGTTCTCCGGCAAGGACCCCTCCAAGGTGGACCGCTCCGGCGCGTACATGGCGCGTTACGTGGCCAAGAACATCGTGGCCGCCGGATTGGGTGACGTGGCCGAGGTGCAGATCGCCTACGCCATCGGCGTGGCCGAGCCTGTGAGCGTGGTGTGCACCACCCACGGCACCGGCCAGGTGGCCGACGACGTGCTGACCCGCGCCGTGCGCGAAGTCTTCGACCTGCGCCCCTACTACATCCTGAAGCGCCTGGACCTGCGTCGGCCCATCTACAAGTTGACCACCAACTACGGCCACTTCGGCCGCGAACTGCCCGAGTTCACCTGGGAAAAGACCGACGCCGCCGGCGACCTGCGCACGGCCTGCAAGATCTAGTTCCAGCCTGACGCGAAACGCACGCGGGGCCGGGAGGATTCGTCCTTCCGGCCCCTTTTTTCAGCCGCAGAGCAGCGGCCACGTGAGCCGTCGTGCCAGCAGCCCGCCCGTTTTAGGAATAGCGCTGTGCCCGTTTATGCCTCCGGCGGCCAAGGGGCCTTCCCGGCCCCTTGGAACCCCGGATAAAGGGGAAGGCAAGAGAAGAGCCGCCCCTTTCCCCATCCACGCCGGTCCAGGGGTGCGCAGCCCCTGGCCTGCGGAGCATGAAACAGGCACAGCGCCTTGAGAAACCTCCCGCGCTTTGTCTGCTCACGCGCTGCGCTTGACGTAGGTCAAATCATCCGGCAGACAATATGGTATCTGTCTCCATATCCCACCGGGGCGATGCCTGCGGCGGGAGCGTGTCCGCCGTGGGGAGGCGGGCGTCATGATCCACGAACAAGGCGGTGGGGGATGAGCGACAAGAAGCCGGGACGGCTGAGGTTTGCGCTGCTGGGGGGGACGATCGCCCTTGCGGTGGCGCTGTTCGTCATGTTGGGGCCGCCGCAGCTGCTGGCCAAGAGCGAGACCCCGGAGTTCTGTGCCTCCTGCCATATCCACGAGGCGCACTACGAAGCCTGGTTCCACCAGGGCGCGCACCGCAGACAGGCTTGCGTGGCCTGCCATCTGCCCAACGACAACGTTGCGGTCCATTACACCTGGAAGTCCATCGACGGCATGAAGGATCTGTTCCTGTTCCATTCCGGCCAGGTGCCCGACGACATCCGCATCACCGAGCACGGCCGCAAGGTGGTGCAGGCCAACTGCATCCGCTGCCACGAGGCCGCGGTGGAGATGATCGACCAGGAGCGCAACTGTTTTGACTGCCACAGGCGGCTCATCCACAAGCGCACCGGTTCCATTGAGACCTACTAGGCGTGTGTGGGCGCACGAATTTCACCCGTGCAGGGGAACAAGGTTTTCGACATGAGGAGGAGGATGTGATGGCGGAGAGGAAGAGACGGACCCTGTTCATCGTCGTGGTGGCGCTGGCGCTGGCGTATTTCATCATTCCCTACGGCTGCGCCCCCGGCAAGCCGGAGATGGTCAAAACCGTGCAGATACCCGACGGCGAGATTGATCCCGAACTGTGGGGCAAGGCGTATCCGGAAGAGTATGAGAGCTGGAAAAAGACCGACGAGCCCGAGCCCGCAGGCAAGAGCAAGTACAAGAAGGGTTTCGACGCGGACCACATCACCTACGACAAGCTGGCCGAATACCCGTACATGGCCGTGCTGTTCAACGGCTGGGGCTTCGGCGTGGAGTTCAACGAGCCCAAGGGCCACGCCCGTATGCTGCGCGACCAGATCGAGGTTGACGCGAGCAGGTTGAAGAGCGGCGGGGTGTGCCTCTCGTGCAAGACGCCCTATGCCCCGCAACTGCAGCAGCAACTGGGCGAGGACTACTACAAGAAGCCGTACAAGGAGATTCTGGCCATGATCCCGGAGAAGAACCGGGAACTGGGCGTGGCCTGCATAGACTGCCACGACAACAAGGACATGGGGCTCAAGCTTTCGCGCGGGTTCACCCTTGGCGCGGCGCTGAAGGATATGAACGTGGACCAGGCCAAGCTGACCCGGCAGGAGAAGCGTTCCGCCGTGTGCGCGCAATGCCACGTCACGTACAACATCCCCAAGAATGCGGAGATGCAGTCGGTCGGCCTGTTCTTCCCCTGGCAGGGAAGCACATGGGGCGCCATCAACATCGAGAACATCATCAAGGTCATCCGCTCCAGCGATTCGCACCGCGAGTGGAAGCAAAGCGTCACCGGCTTCAAGATGGGCTTCATCCGCCATCCGGAATTCGAGCTGTTCAGCAACAACAGCGTGCACTGGAAGGCCGGGGCCTCCTGCGCGGACTGCCACATGCCCTACACCAAGGTCGGCGTGAAGAAGATTAGCGACCACCGCGTGATGAGCCCGCTCAAGAACGACATGAAGGCCTGTATGCAGTGCCATACCCAGACGGCGGAATGGCTCAAGGGCCAGGTGACCGCCATCCAGGACCGCACGGTGTCCTTGCAGATTCGCGCGGGCTATGCCGCCGCCACCCTGGCCAAGCTGTTCGAGACCACGCACAAGGCCCAGGCCGAGGGCAAGGCCATTGACGCGGCGCTGTACGACAAGGCGCGCGACTACTACGAGGAGGCGTTCTACCGCTGGCTGTTCATCGCGGCGGAGAATTCCGTGGGCTTCCACAACCCCACGGAGGCCATGCGCGTGCTGGGCGACTCCGTCGCCCTGTCGGTCAAGGCCGAGGGCTACCTGCGCCAAGCCCTGACCAAGGCCGGTCTTGACGTTCCCCTCAAGATCGACCTGGAGCTGGCCAAGTACCTTGAAGGCCGCGGCGACAAGAAGATCAAGTGGGATAAGAGCCAGGAGTTCAAGGACCCCTTCGGCGTGCAGGACCACTTCTAACTCCGCCGGATTCGGCTGAACAAACCAAAGGCCCGTCGCGCAAGCGGCGGGCCTTTATTTGTTTTGCGTTGACAACTGTTGTGTATCGTATTTATGTTCGCGCGGGGGGGCATGGAGGATTCAATGGCCTCATCACATAGAATCGATTGCATCAACAAAACGGACAGGCAGAGCGCGCACGAACGGATCCGTTCGGTAGGGGGCGCAAACAATGATGGGAGTAAATGGAGGATTGCACAGGAGGAGGCAATCGCCGGGATTGAGTCTGGGAAATGGGCTTTCTATGTTTCGGTGGCAGGGAAGAGTGTCGATGTCGTGGTCGCTGTCAGCGCCCACGGCAACAAATATCTCAAAACAGTGAGCGATGGCGAGCAACCGAACAATTTGCTCAGCCTTCCAGAATGTAAATAACGCTGGTGGCCCCCCATCACCCCGCGCTCTTCACATCCACAATCGGCGTGCCGTCGATGGCTTCCAGCGGGTACACGCGCAGGCGCACGGGCTGGCCCTTTTCCGTGGGCGCAATCTCGCGGATCTCCACCTCGTGCAGGCCCAGCGGATTGGGCCGGTCCGGCGAGCGCGTGGCGAACACGCCGCGCTTGGCGCGGTTTGTGTCCCCGCGCGGGTGGCACTGCAGCACGGTGCGCTCCCCCTGGTGCAGCCAGGTGATGACCACCACCCGCTGTCCCGGCGCAAGGCCCAGCAGCGCGGGGGCGAACTCCTCGTCCAGTTCCAGCCAAGCCTCGGGAGCGCCCTCGCTGCCCTGCTTGGGTGCGCCGTCGCGGTGGGCGATGCCGGACCGCACAACGCCTAAAATCGTCAGCCGGGGATGCTCGCGCAGCATGTCCATGGGCCGCTCCTGTGGGGTGGGAGGGTGGAGCCGGGCAGGGTCATGCGGTTTCCCGCCCGGCGAAATGGTCGAAGCCCTGCCGGAGCAGCGCACCGCTGTTCAGCCGCACGCCCGGCTCGGACGAGACCGCGCCGATGACGCGCGCCTGCGGCAGCACGGCCAGCACCATGGGCAGGCGCTCCGGGCTGGTGCTGGCCAGCAGCGCGTAATCCTCGCCGCCGAGCAGCGCGGCCTCCACGGGGTCTTCCCCGCGCGCGGAAAAGTAGGCCGCCACTTCCGGGTGCAACTGGTCGCCGTTGAGGGAGATGTCCGCCCCGTAGGGGCCGAGAAAGCGCGGCAGGTCGCGCGTCAGCCCGTCGGAAACGTCCATGAGCCCGGACACGGCCGGGCCGTCCGCGGTGACGATCTGCGCCAGGGCGAGGCCTTCGGCGATGCGCGGTTCCGGCCGGAGGTGCGCGGCGCGGGCTGCTGGCCAGGCCGCGGGATCGCACTCCCCGCGGCACTCCAGTTCCAGAAGCCCGGCGCGCGCCAGGCCGATGTCGCCCAGCAGGAGCAGGGCGTCGCCCGGACGGGCCTGCCCGCGCTTGAGCAGCCGCCCGGAGGGGCCGGGCCTGCCCAGCACCACGACATCCAGCGCCAGGACAGGGCCACGGCTCAAGTCGCCGCCGATGAGCGGCAGCGAAAGCCTGCCCGAAAGTTCGGCCATGCCCGCCAGCAACTGGTCCAGAAAGCCGTCGTCCAGGCCTTCCGGCAGGGCGAGCGACAGGGCGAAGCCCACGGGCGCCGCGCCCATGCCCGCCAAGTCGCTGGCGGCGGCGGCCAGGGCCTTGTGGCCGATGTCCGCGGGGGAAAAATAGCTGCGGCGGAAATGCACGTTCTCCACGAACAGGTCGGTGCTGAGGCACAGACGGCCGCCGCCCGGCTGGCCGGGGTCCAGGCCGATGATGGCGCAGTCGTCGCCCCGGCCAAGCAGCACGTGCTCGCCCCGGTCCGGAAAGTGCCTGTCGATGACGGCGAGGAAGTCCTGTTCCGATGTGGGCATATGGAGAGCCTACCAGGGTTTGGGGAGCGCGTCGAGGGTTGGCGCTCACTTTTGGCGGAAGTCCGGCGTCCAGTCCGCGCTTGAGCCCACCTCCTGCACGCAGCCGCGCCAGAAGCCAAGCTCCTCCAGGGTGCGCCGCGCGGCGGCGTATTCCGCCCGCGTCACGCCCCGATTGATCTCCGGATGGTGCGCCGCGCGGTGCGCCGGGTAGTACTGGCCCATGAGGCTCACCGCCGTTTCGGTGCCCAGGGTGTCGGCGATCCAGGCCAGCGCCAGATCCACGCGCCCGGCATCGCCGGGCAGCAGCAGCAGGCGCACGGCCAGCCCGCGCGTGGCCAGCCCCGTGGCTTCGTCGATGACGAGTGCGCCCACCTGCCGCTGCATTTCCAGAATGGCGTGCGTGGCGATGCGCGGATAATCCGGCGCGGCGCTGTAGCGGGCGGCGGCGCGGGCGTCCATGTAGCGCAGGTCGGGCAGGTAGATGTCCACCAGCCCCTCCAGGCTTAGCAGGGCGTCCACGGTTTCGTACGCGCTGGTGTTCCACACCACGGGCAGGCGCAGGCCGTTCGCCCTGGCCTGGATGAGCGCCGCGCGCACCTGCGGCGTGTAGTGCGCGGCCGTGACCAGGTTGATGTTGTGTGCGCCGCAAAGCTGCAATTCCAGCATCAAGGCGGTAAGGTCGTCCACGGAACAATCGTGTCCGGGCAGGGCTTGGCCAGACACGTCTGGACCGGGCAGGCCGAAGCTGATCTCGTGGTTCTGGCAGTACACGCAGCGCAGGGCGCAGCCGGAGAAGAAGATCGCGCCGCTGCCGCCGGGACCGGGCTGTGGGCCGCTCAGGAAAGGCTCCTCGCCGGGATGCAGCTGGGCCAGCGCCACGCGCACGGCCGCGCCCGCGCCGCAGAAGCCCGCCTCTTGGCCGCGCACGGCGTTGCAGGCGCGCGGGCACAGGCGGCAGGGCCGGGTCGGGTCGAAGGAGGGGACGGCCGCGCCGCTCATGTCCCGGCCCCGTGGGCGTTCTCGCCGTGGGAACACTCCCCATAAGCCCGACCGCCGGGCTGGGCCAGCAGAAAGTCCATTTTGCGCGCCCTGGGGCGCTTCTTGACGGCCAGCTCCAGGCGCAGGGCGGCGGACTTGTCGGCGCAGGGGGCGCTGGCGGCCAGGCGCACGGGCAGGCGCGCGCGGGTGTATTTTGCGGCCGTGCCCGCGTTGTGCGCGGCCAGGCGGCGGGAAAGATCCGTGGTGACGCCGCAGTACAGGGTGCCGTCGGCGCAGAAAAGCAGGTAGGCGTGCCAAAGGGATGCGGGCATGGGGCGAGCATAGCGCCGCGCCTGCCGCTTGCCAAGGTGTGCGGGGTCGATATATCTGCAATCGGCCCGGACGGGCCGTCGCAAGGCTTGGCTTCGCCCCGGCGGGCGCATTTCGCGCCGGTCCACATTTCGGAGGATTCGTGTCCAAGATTACTGTGCAGAACGTCGAAAAGTCCTACGGGGGCGAGACCCTCTTCTCCAGCCTGTCCTTCGAGGCGCAGCCTGGAATGCGCCTGGCCGTGGCCGGGCCCAACGGCACGGGCAAGAGCACGCTCTTGCGCATCCTGGCCGGCCGCACCGAGCCTGAGGGCGGCAGCGTGGTCATGAGCAAGGGCGCGCGCGTGGGGTACGTGGCCCAGGAACTTTCCGGCGCGGACCTCGGCGAGCCGTTGCTCGGCTGGGTGCTTTCGGCCCTGCCCAGCTGGGGCGACTTCTGGCGCGAGTGGGAGCAGGCCGTGGAGGCCCGCGACGAGGCCAGGTTGGTGAAGCTCTCCGAGCGGCAGCACCGCTTCGAGGAGCAGTACGGCTACAACCCGGAGCACAAGGCCAGGGCCATCCTTTCCGGACTGGGCTTCGAGGAGGGCGACCTCTCCCGGCGGCTGGAGCACCTCTCCGGCGGCTGGAGAGAGCGCGCCAAGCTGGCCCGCGTGCTGCTGCAGGGGGCGGACGTGCTGCTTCTGGACGAGCCCACCAACCACCTGGACCTGGAGGCCGTGCAGTGGCTGGAGGAGTACCTGCTGGCCTTCAAGGGCACGCTGGTCTTCGTGGCGCATGACCGCGTGTTTCTGGAGCACGTGGGCTCGCACGTGCTGGTGCTGGGCCTTGCCCGGCCGGTATTGCGCCAGGGCTCCTTCAGCGATTTCCTGGCCTGGATGGACGAGAACGCCGAGCAGCGCGTGCGCGAGGCCGCCAAGCTCACCGCGCGCATCGACCACGAGCAGGAGTTCATCCGGCGCTTCCGGGTCAAGGCGCGCAAGGCCGCCCAGGCCCAGAGCAAGCTCAAAAAGGTGGAGAAGCTGCAGGACGAGTTGGACCGGCTCAAGGGCGACGCCTTGGGCGGCCGCGCCGGGCGCAGGCTGTCCTTCCGCCTGCCGGAGCCCCCGCGCGGCGACAAGGTCGCGGTGAACGCCGTGGACCTGGAGTTCAACTACGACAGCCGCCACGGCCGCGTCCTGTGGCCCAGGCTCAATTTCCAGATCTTCCGCGGCCGCAAGATCGCCCTGGTGGCGCCAAACGGCGCGGGCAAGTCCACGCTGCTCAAGGTGCTTATGGGAATGCTTGCGCCCACCCACGGCTACGCCAAACTGGGCCCGGCCACCCAAGTGGGCTATTTCAGCCAGCACCAGACCGAGATCCTTCGGCCCACGGGCACGGTGATGGGCGAAATGCGCCGCCTGTGCGACCCCAAGTGCACGGAGGAGCAGCTCATGGGCGTGCTGGGGCTCTTCCTGCTGGGCGAGGGCTACTTCGAGCGCCCCGTGGCCGCTCTTTCCGGCGGGGAGAAGAGCCGACTCGTCATGGCCAGCCTGTTCCTGGGCCGGGCCAACCTGCTCATTCTGGACGAGCCCACCAACCACCTGGACTTGGAGACCCGCGAGGGGCTGGTGGCCGCCCTCAAGGACTTCGAGGGCACCATCTTCATGGTGGCGCACGACCGGCACCTGCTGGCCGAGGTGGCCGAGGAAATCTGGTCCCTTGGGCCGGAGGGCCTGGTGCAGCACCACGAGGGCTTCGAGGCCTACGACGCCAAGCGCCGCGCCGCCCTTGCCGAGGCCCGTCTTGGCGCCCGGCGCGAGGCCAGGAAGCCGGAAGGCGTCCCCGCCGCCCAGGCCACGGCCAACGCTTCGGCGCAGGCCGCACCCCAGCCGGATGACGACGAGCAGGGCGCGCGGCGGCTTTCCAAGGAGGAGAAACGCAAGCTGGCGGACAGGCGCAACGCCCTGTCCCGCGCCCTGAAGCCCCTGCGCGACGAATACGCCAAGTGCGAGAAGGATCTGGAGCGCGTGCTTGGGGAGCAGGGCGAGCTGGAGGCCAAGATGAACGACCCCGCCACCTACGAGAGCGGCGGCGACGCCCTGGCCGTGAACAGCCAGTACCGCGAGGTGTCCGACTGGGCGGAGAAGCTCATGGAGCGCATGGCCGCCCTGGAGGAGCAGATGGCCCAGGTGCAGGCGAAGATGGGGGCGGACCTCGATGGTTGACGCCAGCGGCGCGCTTCTCGTGGTTGCGGGCGTGGTCTGGCGGGACGGGCGCTTCCTTGGAGTGGAGCGCCCTGCGGGCAAGGCGCACGCGGGCTGGTGGGAGTTCCCCGGCGGCAAGGTGGAGCCGGGCGAGAGCCTAGCGGCCGCGCTGGTGCGCGAGCTTGAGGAGGAGCTCTCCTTCACGGCCACGCGGCTCGCCTTCTGGCGCGAGAAACGCTTCGACTATCCGCAAGGGCCGGTGCTTCTGCATTTCTTCCACGTCACGGACTTCACCGGCGAGGTCATCCCCCGCGAGGGGCAGCGCTTCGCCTGGTTCACTCCCGGTCAGGCGGACGCATCCATTTTTCTGCCCGCCAACGCGGACATCGTGCCCGCGCTTTGCTGGCCCCTTTGAGGGCGCGCCCAGGCGCTTCCCCGGCAGGCCGCCTGGCGGTCCGGCCCCTTTGCCTTCCCCGTCCCAGCGCCTTTCGTTTCCGCCCCTGCGGCCCACGCATTGCGCCCCGCCGCGAGAAGGAGTATGCACTCAATTTCTGCGCCCACCCCGGAGTCCCCCCAATCTTGGCGCGCAACCAGCAAGGAGCGGAAACGCTTGCAGATCGCGGAACTTATCCCCACACGGAAGCCGTTCTTTTCCCTTGAGTTCTTTCCCCCCAAGGAGCGGGAGACCTGGCCCAGGTTTTTTGCCGAGGTGGAGAAGCTCAAGGCCGTGAACCCTCTGTTCGTCTCGGTGACCTATGGCGCGGGCGGCGGCACCCAGGCCAACACGCTTGACGTGGTCACCCACCTCAAGCGCGAGCTGGACCTTGAGCCCATGGCGCACCTGACCTGCGTGGGCGCGTCGTCCGCAGCCCTGCGCGGTTTTCTCGAAGCCATCAGCCGGGCGGGCATAGACAACGTGTTGGCGCTTCGCGGCGACCCGCCCAAGAACAACCCGGACTTCCGCTTCGAAGGCCAGGAGTTCCAGCACGCCTCGGACCTGGTGCGCTTCATCCGCACGGAGTTTCCGGCCATGGGCATCGGCGTGGCGGGCATTCCCACCATGCACCCGGAGTCGGCCAGCCTGGACGACGACCTCAAATGGGTGCGGCACAAGGTGGACGCGGGCGGCCAGTTCGTGGTGAGCCAGCTCTTTTTTGAGAACGAGCTGTTTTTGACCTACGTGAAGCGCCTGCGCGAACGCGGCGTCACCGTGCCGGTGCTGCCGGGGGTCATGCCCATATTGAGCATGAAGAGCGCGGAGTTCATCGCCACCCTGAATGGCCGGGCGGTGTTCGGCGGCTTCTACGAGGAGTTGGAGCGCGCCTTTGCCGCGGGCGGCGACGAGGCCGTGCGCGCGCTTGGCCTTGCGCGCGCCGTGGCGCAGGTGCAGGGCCTCATCGACGCGGGCGTTCCGGGCGTGCATCTGTACACGCTGAACCGGGCCGAGGCCTGCCTTGCAATCGTCGACAAGATCACCTTTCCATAAACGGAGTGCAACATGAGCGCGAAGAATCCCAAAGTGGCAGTGGTGGGCGCTACCGGCGCCGTTGGCCGTGAAATGCTTGAGGTGCTGGCCCAGCGCGAGTTCCCCGCGGCCGAGGTGGTGCCCTTCGCCTCCTCGCGCAGCGCGGGCAGCAAGGTGGAGTTCAAGGGCGCCGAGCTCACCGTGCGCGAGCTGAAAGAGGACTCCTTCGCCGGGTTCGACCTGGCGCTGTTCTCCGCGGGCGGGAGCACCTCCGAGAAGTTCGCCCCGCTGGCGGCCAAGGCAGGCTGCGTGGTGGTGGACAACTCCAGCGCCTGGCGCATGGACCCGAAGTGCCCGCTGGTGGTGCCGGAGGTGAACCCCAACGATCTTTCCTGGCACAAGGGCATCATCGCCAACCCCAATTGCTCCACCATCCAGATGGTGGTGGCCCTGAAGCCCCTGCACGACGTGGCCAGGATCAAGCGCATCGTGGTCTCCACCTACCAGGCCGTGTCCGGCACCGGGCAGAAGGCCATCGCCGAGCTGGAGGGCCAGGTGGTCCGGCTCATGAACGGCAAGGAAATCGAGCCCAAGGTGTACCCCTACCAGATCGCCTTCAACTGCCTGCCGCAGATCGATGTGTTCCTGGACAACGGGTATACCAAGGAAGAGATGAAAATGGTCAACGAGACCAAGAAGATCATGGGCGACGACTCCATCCGCGTCACGGCCACCACCGTGCGCGTGCCCGTCTTCTATGGCCACTCGGAGTCCGTGAACATCGAGACCGAGAAGAAGCTTACGGTTGAAGAGGTCCGCCAGATTCTGGCCAGCGCGCCGGGCATCATCGTGGAGGACTTCCCCGAGAAGAAGATCTACCCCATGGCCGTGAACGCCGCCGGCCAGGACGACGTGTTCGTGGGCCGCATCCGCGAGGACGAGTCCATCGAGAACGGCATCAACCTGTGGGTCGTGGCCGACAACATCCGCAAGGGCGCGGCCACAAACGCCGTGCAGATCGGCGAGGAACTCCTCCGCCGCAATCTGTTGCGGGTGCCGTCGTAAGGCGGCGGGGAGCCCATATGCGCGTTGCGGATTCCACGGACTACCTGGAGGCCCTGCTGGAGGCCATACGGCCCGGGACCGAGGAGGTGCTCGCCTTCTACGACCACCGCGTGGGGGTCATCGGCACCGACGCCCGGCTCATGCTCATGCCCTGGGACGACCATCTGGTCCACAGGGGCGACGGCGTGTTCGAGTCGCTCAAGTACGAGGGCCGCAAGCTGTACCAGCTGGATGCGCACATCCGGCGCATGAAGATCTCCTGCCAAGCCATCCACCTGGAGCCGCCGTGCTCCTGGCAGGAGTTGAAAGAGGCCGTCGTCGAGGTCGCGGCCGCGGGCAACGAGCCCGATGGTTTGATCCGCGTGCTTTTGGGGCGCGGGCCGGGCGGCTTCGGGCTCGACCCCTACGAAAGCCCGGTGCCGAGCCTGTACATTGTGGCCTACCGCCTGCACCTGCGGCCGGAGAGCGCGTTCGAGAAGGGCGCCACGGCCATGCGCACCTCCATACCGGCCAAGCAGGCCTGGATGGCCACGGTCAAGACCACCAACTACCTGCCCAACGTGCTCATGAAGCGCGAGGCCGTGAACAACCGCGTGGACTTCCCCCTGTGCTTCGGCCCCAACGGCTTTCTGGCCGAGGGCGCCACGGAGAACGTGGCCCTGGTGGACGAGGCCGGGCGGCTGGTGATTCCGGAGTTCACCAACTCCCTGGCGGGCACCACCCTCATGCGCGCGGTGGACCTGGTCAAGGGAGACATGCCCGTGGTCTTCAAGGGCGTGAGCGAGGACGAGCTGTTCGCCGCCCGCGAGGTGATGATGGTGGGCACCAGCTTCGACGCCATCGGCATCGTGCGGTACAACGGCAAGCCCATCTTCGACGCCCGGCCCGGCCCGGCGACCCGGCGCATTCGGGAGCTGCTGCGGGACGACCTGAAGCAGAACGGCCTGGCCTTCTAGCCCCGGCCGGTTGACGAAAACGCCGCGCCCGGCTTCTTCCGCAAGCGGAGGAGGCCGGGCGCTTGCGCGTTTCCGGCCTGTGCTGGGGCGGCAACCAGGGAGCCGCCAGGTCAGGCGAAGCCGTCTTGACGTTCGGCCCGTCCCAAAGTAGAAGCACGCGCATACAGGGGCCGCGTGACTGGCGAAACCGTGGAGCCAACCACGAGGAAGCGCGGGTCTCCCCACCAGCCGCTCGCCTGGGCTGCGCCGCCGCCGATCCATCGGACGCCGGAGGCGTACCACCGGAACCCTTCCTCCCCCGGAAGGCGCACTGGGAGGCGACCATGCCCGGAATCTCTCCAAAAACCCTCGTTCTGTCGCAGGCGGCCAGCCTGGGCGACCTCAGGCGCGACATGTCGCTTTCGGCCGTGGTGGCCGGAATCATCGCCGTGGTGGTCTCCTACGGCGGCCCTGCGGCCATCATCTTCCAGGCGGCCAGCCAGGCGCAGCTCACCCCGGACCAGCTCACCAGCTGGATCTGGGCCATCTCCATCGGCTCCGGCCTGTGCGGGCTGGTGCTGAGCCTTGTGTACCGCGCGCCGGTGATCATCGCCTGGTCCACGCCGGGCGCGGCGCTTTTGGCCGCGGGCTGGACGGCCTACCCCTACCCGGAGGCCATCGGCGCCTTCGTGTTCGCGGCCGTGGCCATCACCGTGTTCGGGGCCACCGGGCTCTTCGGCGCGCTCATGGAGCGCATTCCCCAGGCCGTGGTGGCGGCCATGCTGGCGGGCATCCTGTTCCGCTTCGGGGTGGAGGTGTTCACGGCCATGCGCGCCACGCCCGCCCTGGTGGCGCCCATGTTGGCCTGCTACCTGCTCATGAAACGCGTCTGGCCGCGTTACGCCATCGTGGCCACCCTGCTGGCCGGGCTTGTGGCGGCGGCGGCCCTGGGTCTGCTGGACTTCTCCCTGGTGGAGGCCAGCATTGCCCGGCCGGAGCTTACCGCGCCCCGCTTCAGCCTTGGGGCGCTCATCGGCCTCGGGGTGCCGCTGTTCATGGTCACCATGACCGGGCAGAACGCCACGGGTCTGGGCGTGCTGCGCACGGCAGGGTACAAGACCCCAGGCGGCCCGCTGGTGGCGGCCACGGGCGCGCTCTCCACCGTGCTGGCCTTCTTCGGCTCCCACGGCATCAACCTGGCGGCCATCACCGCAGCCATCTGCACGGGGCCGGAGGCTCACGGCGACCCGGACAAGCGCTACGTGGCCGGGGTGGCCTGCGGGCTGGCCTACCTGGTAGTGGGGCTTTTCGGGGCCACGCTGGTGGGGCTGTTCACGGCGCTGCCGCCGGGACTCATCGCGGCCATTTCCGGGCTGGCGCTCTTCGGCGCGCTGCAGAACGGCCTCACTCAGGCCATGGCCGACGAGGCCCGGCGCGAGGCCGCGCTGGTGACCTTCCTGCTCACCGTGTCCGGCGTGTCGGTGTTCGGCGTGGGCTCGGCCTTCTGGGGGCTCGTTGGCGGCGTGCTGGCCGACTGGGCGCTCACCGCGCGCCGCAGCCCGGCCAGCTAGCCAAGCAGGGGGCAGGCCGGGGCTTCCCGCCCTGGCCTTGCGTTCAGTAGGGCAGGGAGCGCGCGTCCGGCGGGGCGATCTCCTCCCAGTCGGCGAGCGGGGCCAGGTCCTGGGGCACGAACTCCCAGCGTTCGCCGGAGCGCAGGGCCTGCTCGGGCGCATCGTCGGCGATGACCTGGTCCAGGGCCTTGGCCGCGTTTTTGCGGTCGTCCTCGTCCAGGGCCATGATGGTCTCGGGGTGGCGGTCGCCGTCGGACATGACGCGGTACACGAGATAGAGCTGTCGCATGGGAGCCTCCTTCAGTGTGTGCCGCGGCATCATGCCCCAAGGCCGCGCCGTGCGCAACGCCCCCGCCTTGACTGCCCGGCCCCGGCGCACCTACTGTGTCCAAGCTCAGCGTTTCTGCACCCTCACCGCCGGAGTCCCCATGCGCTTCTATCTTGTCTTCACCGCCATCTTCATGTTCATGCTGGGCATTTCGCTTTTGCAGGCGCGGCGGCAGGTGGGCGTGGGCAACCACGCCTCGCTGGTGCTCATGGCCTACGGATTGGCGGTCAGCCTGCTGCTCGCCTCCACGCGCGCCATGCCCGACACCTGGTCCCTGGACTTCGCGCGGGTCATGTGGTGGCTGGGCTACGGCACCTTTGCGGCGGTGTCGTACCTGTTCCTGTTCCAGGTGTGCCTGCTGCTGGCGGAGCTGGCAGCGCGCTTCCTTGCGCCCGGAGTGCTGGGCTTTTTCCGGTCCTGGCGGGCCTTGTGCCTGGCCTTCGGCCTGACGGCGCTGGTGCTGGCCTACGGCAGTTGGGAGCTGTGCGACGTGCGCGTGCTCTCGCGGCAGATGGTCTCGGCCAAGGTGGCGCGTCCGGTGCGCATGGTGGCGGCAAGCGACCTGCACCTGGGCGTCATGGTGAGCGCGGCGCGCATGGACGCGCTGGTGCGGCTCATCCGCGCCCAGAACCCGGACCTGCTGCTCCTGGTGGGCGATGTGGTGAACGACCACCCGGCCAGCCTGGAGCCCCTGGCGGAAAAGCTGGCGGCGGCGCGGCCGCGCCTGGGGACCTACGGCGTGTTCGGCAATCATGAGCGCTACGAGGGCGACGGCGCCAGCGCGCGCGTGTTCCAGTGGGCCGGGGCGCGGCTGTTGTGCAACGAGTCCGTGCGCCTGCCCGAGGCGGGCATCCAGATTCTGGGCATTGTCGATCCGGGCCGCGCGGCGGATGTGACGGGCGAGATCGTGGACGAGATCCACTCCCTTGCGCCGCAGGTCGACCCCGCGCTCTTCGGCGTGCTTATGAACCACCGGCCGGTGGCCTGGCGCGAGGCCGCGCTGCCGCTGGGCATAGAGCTTACGCTTTCGGGCCACACGCACCGGGGCCAGGTGTTCCCCTTCTACCTGGTGGTCGCCGCCTTCCACGAGTTCATGGGCGGGTTTTACGAGCAGGACGGCAAGGTGCTGGGCGTGAGCGCCGGGGCGGGCTTCTGGGGGCCGCCCCTGCGCGTGTTGGCCCCGCCGGACATCCTGGTGATCGACGTGCTGCCCGCCACGGCCCCATAGCCAGCAATGTGGACCCCCGCGCCGAAAGGGCGTAGGGGGGGCGGGAGATTCTTTTCCGCAAGGACCGTTCGCGTGGACACAAAACCTCCCCGCCGCCTCGGCATCACCGCCAAGCTGCTCATCTGGTGCATGATGCTTGTGGGCATCTTCTACGCCACCACCAGCCTGCTCATGCTGCGCATCCAGAACCTGGTGGAGGTCTCCTCGGCCATCGTCAACGTCAACTACGACATGGACCTTTCCGCCCAGCGCATGATCCAGCAGCTGCTGTCCCTTGAGGAAAACCGCAAGCGCTACGAAATACTCCAGAAGGACGCCTACATGGAGGCCTTTGTCTCGGACCTGGAGGACTTCGGCAAGACGCTTTCCTCGGTGCTGGAACGCCACCCGGACTACCGCGGGCCATGGGCCGGGTTGGTGCGCGAGTATGCCGAACTGCTGGTGCGCAGCCGCGACACCGGCCCCAAGGTGCTGCCCGACCGCATGGTGGCCAGCTGGCTGGAGACCCTTGTGGACGCGCGTGAGCGCAACCAGCAGGAGATGGAGGCCCGCCTGAACGACCTGGCCGCCAAAAGCCGTGCGGCCGAGCGCCTGGGCTTCATGGGCCTCATGGTCAGCATCGCCTTCGGCGTGCTGGGCAGCGTGTTCATCGCCTACCGGCTCAACATTTCCCTTTCGGAGATACGCCGGGGCATCCGCGAGCTGGGCGGCGGCGAGCCCACCCGGCCCGTGCGCGTGAACACGCGCGACGAGCTGGGCGAACTGGCCCAGGCCTTCAACACCATGGCGGCGCGCCTGGCCGAAGAAGAGAAGATGCGCCAGGACTTCATCGCCATGCTCTCCCACGAGATCCGCACCCCGCTCACCAGCATCCGCGAATCCGTGGACCTGGTGGAGAGCGGGGCCTTTGGCGAGGTGAACGAGAAACAGCGCCACTTCTTGGACATTTCCCGGCAGGAGGCGCTCCGGCTCACGCATCTTTTGGAACGGCTCATGAAGGTCTCCAGCCTGGAGGCCCAGCGCCTGCGGCTGGCTGTGGAGCCGCTGGACGCCGCGTCCCTGGCCCGGCAGGCCCTGGACAAGATGCAGTCCACCGCCCTGGCCAGGAACGTGGCGCTCAAGGCCGAACTGCCCGAAGATTTCGTGTTCGTGGAGGCCGACCAGGAGCATGTGACCCAGGTGCTGGTGAACCTGCTGGGCAACGCCATCAAGTTCTCCCCGCCGGAATCCCTTGTGCGGCTGAGCGTGACCCCGGAGCCCAGCGGGCGCTTCGTCATCTTCTGTGTCGTGGACGAGGGGCCGGGCATCGCCCCGGAGGAGCAGGAGCGCATCTTCCTCAAATACTACCGCGAGCCCAGCGTGCGCGGCAGCGTGGACGGCCTGGGGCTCGGGCTGTCCATCTCACGGGGCATCGTGGAGGCCCACGGCGGCAGCCTGTGGCTCAACAGCGCGCCGGGCTGCGGGTCGAGCTTCTGCTTTTCCCTTCCCAAGCCCAAAACGATGGTATAGGACACGCCCATGACACGACGCACGCTCTTGTCCCGGCGCGTCGGCGCTGGTCTTCGCCTCCGGGCGGAGGGCTTCGTCCGCTCCCTTTTGCTTTTGGCAGCCCTCGCGCTTGGTGGCTGCTCCCTGGCCAACGGGACCCAGGCGCCCCCTGTGCAGGAACCGCGCGCGGCCTACGTTCTGGCCGTGGATTCCTACCTGGCGGGGCAGTACGAGAAGGCGGCCTTCATCTTCCAGCGTCTTTCCGGCGATACGACCGACCCCGTTCTGGCGCGCAAGGCCTATTATGGCCTGGCCTGTTCGCGGTTGGCCACGGCCAGCACCCCGGAAGAACTGCACCACGGCTTGAACCTTTGGAACAACTGGGTGCAGATGACCCCGGAAGGGCTGCCCTCGGAAGATCCGCGCCTGCTGACCCCGCTCTTGCCCCGGCTCACGGCGGCGGTGGGGCAGGAGAACCCGCCCATGCTCTCCGCCGAGGAGATCGACCGCGAGCTTGCCCGCAGCAAGCGTCTGGCCGGGTGCCAGGAGGAGACCGGCAAGGTCAAGGAGGCCCTGCGGAAAAAGACCGCCGAGGCCGAGGCCCTGCGCAGCCAGCTGAACGCCCTGGAGCGCCTGCACCGGGAAATCACCATGAAGAAGAAGGGCCTGGAGTAGCGCCAGCGATGGACGGCAAGGAACAGAGCGGTCCCCTCGTCCTGTTGGTGGACGATGACAAGAATATTCTGCAGGTGCTGGAAGCCCGGCTTTCCTTCGCCCACTACCGGACCATAGCCGCGCGCAGCGCGGAGGAGGCCGTGGAGCTCTTGGCCCGCCATCCGGTGGACCTCGTCGTTTCCGACGTGAAGATGCCGGGAATGGGCGGGGTGGGGCTGCTGCACGAGATCCTCGTCCAGTGGCCGCACATCCCGGTGATCCTGCTCACCGCCTACGGCAGCATTCCCGACGCCGTGTCCACCATCCGCTCCGGCGCGGCCGACTATCTCACCAAGCCCTTCGATGGGCACCAGCTGC
Source organism: Humidesulfovibrio mexicanus (assembly GCF_900188225.1). Lineage (NCBI taxonomy): Bacteria > Pseudomonadati > Thermodesulfobacteriota > Desulfovibrionia > Desulfovibrionales > Desulfovibrionaceae > Humidesulfovibrio > Humidesulfovibrio mexicanus. The sequence goes on from NZ_FZOC01000005.1 coordinate 156,210, forward strand.
TGCAGAAAATCGCCGCGCTTCTTGGCCGCCAGAGCGCGAAGCCGGAATCCCCGGCGCGCCGCCAGGGCGACGGGCGGCACAAGGCCATAAGCGAGGTCATCTGGGGCGGCAAAAGCCCGGTCATGCGCGAGTTCTACTCCGTGCTGGAGCGCGTGGCCCCAACCGACGTGGCCGTGCTCATCATGGGCGAAAGCGGCACCGGCAAGGAGATGGTCGCGCGGATGCTGCACGACCTTTCCCCTCGCGCCAAGGGGCCCTTTGTCATCGTGGACTGTGGCTCCACCCAGCCCACGCTGCTGGAAAGCGAGCTCTTCGGCCATGTGAAAGGCTCCTTCACCCATGCCGTGCGCGACAAGAAGGGGCTCATGGAGGAGGCCGACGGCGGCACGCTCTTCCTCGACGAAATCGGCAACATCACCCCGGAGATGCAGACCCGGCTGCTGCGCTTCCTGCAGGAGCGCACCATCCGCCGCGTGGGCGACACGCGCGCCATTCCGGTCAATTGCCGGGTGCTGGCCGCCACCAACGCCGACCTGCCCGCTCTGGTGAAAAAGGGCGAGTTCCGCGAGGATCTCTACTTCCGTCTCAAGGTCGTCACCCTCAGAGTGCCCCCCCTGCGCGACCGCAAGGAGGACATCCCGCTTTTGACGGAACGCTTCCTTGAGCGCTTCAGCGCGGAGCAGAATCGTCCCGCCGTCAGCGCCTCGCCGGAGACCCAGGCCCTGCTCATGTCCCACAGCTGGCCCGGCAACGTGCGCGAGCTCAAGCACGCGCTGGAGGGCGGCATGGTCTTCTGCCAGGGCCAGACCCTCACCCCGAAAGACATTCAGTTGGAGCAGGCCCGGAACCTTCACCCGGATCCCGTCCCGGCCGAGGCCGCCGCGCACTCCGCAAACGGCCAGCCAGCCAACGGCCGCACCGGAACCGATGCCCTTTCCCTTGAGGAAAACGAGCACCAGACCATTCTGCGCGCCCTGGAGCGCGCGGCCTGGGTCAAGAAGAACGCCGCCGACCTGCTCGGCATCAGCCGCAGGGCCATCCATTACAAGATCAAGAAGTACAACATCCAGATTCCCGGCAAGGACCAGGACGAGTAGCCGCCGCCCGCATGTGGGCGTTCGCTTTCCGTACGTTCAAAGGCTTGCCGTAGTTTTCGCACATCTTTTTGTGATATATTTCACGTTCTACGGATTGGCGTAGTACGTATTTTTGTGCGTCCTGCGCGTATCGCATGTTCCATTTCCTCAAGCGCTGGGATACCCTGCCGATATACAACAATATGCCGGTGAACTGTTCCGGCGTGGACGTGTTGGCGCGTGGTGCGCAAGATCGTGAACCCCCTCCCCCGGCGGGGCTTGGCGTTTCCGCCGGGCGTTCCAAGCGGGCGTTATCGCCCCTTCCCACCAGGAGGCCCTGATGCGCTTGACCCTGCTCCAGAAGATCACCGGATTGGTGTTTCTCGCCGTGGTGCTTGTGGGCGGTGGCAACTACGCCGCCAACCGCTACTTTCTCTCCAATACCCTGGACGAGCAGAACGTGAAGGAGGTGGGCGCCCGCGCCGACCTTGTGAGCGACCAGTTCGAGGGCCTCAAAAAGAACCTTACGGCCAACGGCTTCCTCATGGCGAGCAATCCTGAAGTGGCCCGGCGCATGGCCGAGGCCGACACCGCCTGGCTGCAGAACTACGCCAAGCAGGTCATGGCCGAAACCGGACTAGAATCCATCACCATCTCTGACCGTGAAGGGAAGTGCATCGCCCGCGGCCATTCCGACAAGGTGGGCGACAGCGTCGCCAAGCAAGTCAACGTTCAGAAGGCCCTCAAAGGAGAGGTCACGGTGGGCGTGGAGCAGGGCACCATCGTCAAGTTCTCCCTGCGCGCGGGCTACCCCGTCAAGCGGGGCGACGAGATCGTGGGCGTCATCACTCCCGGCTTCACCCTCTCAAGCGACCGCTTCGTGGATCAGATCAAGAAGAACCTGGGGCTGGAGTGCACCCTGTTCCAGGCCGACACCCGCATCTCCACCACCATCATGAAGGACGGCAAGCGCGCCATCGGCACCAAGATGGACAACCCCGCCGTGCTGGAGGCCGTGATCCAGAAAGGCCAGCGCTTCCTTGGGCACAACGTCATCCTGGGCCTGGCCTACAACACCGCCTATTGGCCCATTGTGGACGTGAACGGCAAGAACGCGGGCATGTTCTTCATCGGCCAGCCCCGCTCCTTCATCGAACACGTGCTGGCCCAGACGCATCTCTCAAGCCTTGGGTCCACCATCCTTGTGGGCGTCATCATGCTCGTGGCGGGCTTCCTCTTTTCCCGCGCGCTGGTGCGGCCCATTCTGGCCGCCATCGACTACGCCCGCAAGGCCGCCGCCGGGGACCTGAACGCGGAGCTTGTGGTGCACTCAAACGACGAGACGCACACCCTGGCCGAGGCCTTGCAGACCATGACCGCAAACCTCAAGGCCAAGATCCAGGAGGCTGAGGCCAGCACCAGGGCGGCCGACGCCAAGGCCAGGGAGGCGGAACTCGCCACGCGCGACGCCCTTGAAGCCAAAAGCCTGGCCGAAAGCGCAAAGCGCGAAGGAATGCTCCACGCTGCGGGCAAACTGGAGGAGATCGTGGAGCGCATCACCTCCAGCTCCGAGGAACTCTCCGCCCAGGTGGAGCTTATGAGCCGGGGCATGGATTTGCAGCGCGACCGCGTGGCCGACACGGCTTCGGCCATGGAGCAGATGAACGCCTCGGTCATCTCCGTGGCCCGCCAGGCGGGCGAGGTGGCCGCCTCCGCCGATACGGCCAAGGTCAAGGCCGCCGGCGGCTCCGACGTGGTGCGGCGTTCCCAGCAGGCCATCGGCAATGTGGAGGCCATCGCCGTGCAGCTTAAGCAGAACATGGAGCAGTTGGGCACGCAGGCCCAGGCCATTGGCCAGGTCATGAACGTCATCAACGACATCGCCGACCAGACCAACCTGCTGGCGCTGAACGCCGCCATAGAGGCCGCGCGCGCGGGCGACGCGGGCCGGGGCTTCGCCGTGGTGGCCGACGAGGTGCGCAAGCTGGCCGAAAAGACCATGGGCGCCACCAAGGAAGTTGGCGACAACATCCGCGCCATCCAGGAGTCCAGCCGCAAGAACATCACCAGCATGGACTCCGTGGCCCAGGCCATAGGCGAAGCCACCAGCCATTCCAGCGAATCCGCTCAGGCCCTGGAGGAGATCGTCGTCATCTCCCGCAGCAACGCCCAGCAGGTGCAGGGCATCGCCGGAGCGGCAGAGGAACAGTCCGGCGTAAGCGACAAGATCAGCCGCGCCATAGACGAGGTGAACCGCGTGGCCGCGGAAACCGCCGAAGGCATGAACCAGTCCGTGGCCGCCATCAGCGAACTGGCGCGCATGTCCGGGGATCTGCGCACCCTCATCGGCGAACTGAAGCAATAGCGGGAACGGAGCCAGGGGCGCCCGCCCCTTGGACCCGCCGGGGGGCTCAAGCGCCCCCCGGAGCCCCCGCGCATGGTGGCGAGTGGCCGTACCCGTGGCAAGGGCCACGGCGCAGGCGTCCATGGCCAGGGTGAGGGCTCGTTGTTGTTCATAGTGTTTCTTGCCGCAGGTGTTGCGGAGCGTCGTATTTTCTAAGCTTTTGTTTCAGCTGGCCGCGCTGTGGTCCGGCCGGGCAACGTGTCGGACGTTGCCGCGCACATGGCGTGGGTCCGATCCTTGATAGCCGCGAGGACTCCCTCGCGGTTCTGGTCGATGAAGAAGTGGCCACCATGGAACAAACGCACGCGGCACCCGGCGGAGGTCCAATCCGCCCAGCGCTCCATGGCCCAGGGCGGGGAGTCCTCGTCCTGCACGCCGCCGAACACCTCGATGGGCGCGTCCAGGGGCTCCGGTTCCGGCGGAGCGAACGTCTCCAGCAGCCGGAAATCTGCGCGTACGATGGGAAGGAAGAAGCGTGTGAAGATCGGGTCGGTGAGCACCTCTTCGGGGGTGCCGCCAAGACGCCGGATTTCTTCGATCAAGGCCTGGTCGTCTAGGGTGTGGCAGGTTCGGCCGCCGTGTGGCAGGTGGATGGGGAAGCGCCCCGAGGCGAAGAACAGCCGGGGCGGAGGGGCGCCCCGCCGGGTGAGTTCCCGCAGGACCAAGGTGGCCACCGAACTGCCGAGGCTGTGCCCGAAAAAAAGATAGGGTTCGCTGGTGAAGGGGAGCAGGGCCTGGGCTAGTTCCACCACCAGGGCGGCCATGTCTGAGGCCAGGGGTTCGCCGTGGCGCGAGGCGCGGCCGGGCAGCTCAACGGGGCAGATGCGGACGCTGGCCGCAAGCCCCGGTTGCCACTGCCGGTAGTATTCGGAGCTGCTCCCGGCGAAGGGGAAGCAGAACATTCGCGGGGTCCGGATCGGCTCTGCGGGCATGTGCGGCAGGCAGGGCGGGGCGGTGTGGTGGTCCATGGGGGTCATGCTGCGCCCTGCTGGGTGCGGTTTCCCGGTTCAGGCAGCCAGCCCTGTTGAATCATGCGGGCCAGATACCTCTGGAAGAGTTCGTCGGAGATCGGCGCGATGGAGCAGCCCGCCCGCTCCAGCGCTGCGGTGGTCTGGGCGCAGTCTAGGGCCAGCGAGGTATTGGCGTCGTATCCGTCGTCGTTGATCATGGACAGAAGGATGCGCAGGTTGTCGTCCGCCGCGTCGGGCGGCAGTCGTCTAAGGCGCTCGGTCCATTGCTCCGGCGGGATCATGTCGACCGCATAGCCCGCCAGGACAAGATTTTTGTGCATGGTCTCCCAGGGCAGCTTGTCCCGGCTGTTCATGTGGAAGGCCTTGCCGTAGCAGTCCGGCTGCGAGGCCAGGGCCACCACGGCGCGCGCCGCCTGGTCAACGGGAACCATATCCACCAGCCGCCTGCTGCCAGGCATGAATCCGGTTTGCGCAAACACGCGCAAAAGCCGCCAGTATATCTCGCCCGTGTCGCAGTAGTGGCTGCGGGCGTCGCCGCCCACCGTGGTCATGCGGTACACCGCCACCGGCAGCCCCCGCTCTCCGGCCCGGCGGACCATATGGTCCGCCACCCATCGGCTCAGGATGTAACCGGTCTGGATGCCCTCGCAGGAGGTGAAAGGGTCGTTCTCTTTGACCGGTGCGCTTTCGTCTGTGCGGGCCACGAAGTCCACGATGGAGGTGCTGCCCACGTAGTGCACGGGTATGCCTCCCTGGCAGGCCAGACGCAGTGCTTCGCATGTGCCCAGCACATTGGCAGGCCGCAAGGCCGCATAGCTTTGGGCCAGGTTCACGTTGAACCCGCTGTGGACAAGGAGGTCCGTCTCCCGCGCCAAGCGCTCCCAGAGGCCGTCGCCCAGGCCGAGGCCTGGCCGGTCCAGGAATCCGGGCACGACTTCAAGCTTGGCCGCGAAGCCTTCCTGCCAGCAGCCGATTTTCGTCAGTCTTGCGCGCAACGCCTGCAAGCCTTCTTTGGCCGTGGCGCAGGGCTCCAGGCAGCGGACCGTCACGCCATCGACCTCAAGCAGCGCGGCAAGGATCCACAGGCCGATGAAGCCTGGCGCGCCTGTGGCCAGAACCAGCGCCCCGGCCTTCAGAACCATGGCAGGCGCGCCTGTTGCCGTGGGGGTGAGTCCGTCGGCCAGCGCCACGTCCCGCCGGGCCAGGGGAATGTCATGCAGCCGGTGGCCCTCGCGTCGGCCCGAGGCCAGGAATCTGGCCATGTCTTCCAGCGCGCTGTGGGCGTATAGATCCTTGATGGCCACAGGATGCGCGTGGGTTTTGGAAAGGGCGAAGGCCAGCCGGGTGATCGACAGGGAATCCCCTCCGAGATCGAAGAAGTCGGCCTCGCGGTGGGGGACTGCACGGCCCAGGGTGGCCTCCCAAATCTTGGCCAGCTGGCGTTCGGCCTCATTTGCGAATGCTGCCGCGGGGCCGTCTTTTTGCCCGAAGGCAGGGGGCAGCGCGCGCGTGTTGATTTTTCCGGAGGGGGTCATGGGCCAGTTTCGGATCGCAACGATGGCGTGTGGACGCATGGACAGTGGGAGCCTTTCCGTCACATGACGCCTGATGTCCGCCAGTTCCTCGTCGGCCGACCCGGCGGCCGGGGTTGCGGATGGTTGCACATAGACCACGATGCGGCGGCTTCCCTCGTGTTCCGGGGTCAGCACCACGGCCTCCAGCACACGCGGATGCTCAAGCAGAGCCTCTCGGATTTCTTCAGGCTCGACGCGGACGCCGCGAATTTTGCATTGGCTGTCCTCCCGTCCCGCGAAGAACAGCCGCCCGGCCTCGTCCGTCCAGCCCCTGTCTCCGGTGGCGAACCACAGCGGCCGCTGTGGCGGGAAAAACGGCAGCAACCTTCCAGGTATGAACGCTTTGGCAGTGGCTTCCCGATCATGCCCATAACCAGAGGCCAGGCAGCTCCCGGCAACGTGGATTTGACCCTCTGTTCCGGCGGGCACGGGCAGGCGGTTTCCGTCCAGCACCGCCACATCCGTGTTGGCGATGGGCTCGCCTATGGGAACCGGGCCGGGACAGGGCTCGGTCACCTCGTGCCAGGTGGCGTCGCCCATGACTTCGGCGCAGCCGTATAGGTTGAACAGCCGAACCTCGGGTAGGTCGCGTCTGGTTCTTTGAGCCAGGCCAGGGCTCAGAGCCTCGCCGCTGCAGGTTAAAAAACGCAGGTCCGGCAGCCTGGCCCGCAGGCCTCCTTCGATCGAATGCATGGCCCCCAGCAGGGAGGGCACCACGATGAGCCTGGTGACCCTGCGCCGCTCCAGGATGGCGACGAGCTCCTGCGGGTCGCGGGCGTCGGCCGCGTCGACAAGCACAAGGGGAACGCCCGCCAGCAGCGCCCCGAAGGTTTCCCAAAGATAATCCACGAAGGCCGGGGAGGTTTTCTGGCAGGCCCGTTCGCCTTGCCCCCAGGGAAGCTCTTCCCACATCCAGTGCAGCCGGTTGCCCAGCGCGCGGAAGGAGATGTCGATGCCCTTCTGGAAGCCGGTGGAGCCGGAGGTGTGCAGCAGGCAGGCCCGCGCTTCCGCCTCAGGGGCCGTGGAGGCGGGCAGCGGCGCACCCGTCCGGCTTTCGGCCAGGACATCCTCCAGGAAAAGCGCGGTACGCCGTGGCCGGTCCCCGCAGGCCTCGATCACGGGAAGCCACAGGTCGCGGGTGGAAAGAACATGGTCCGGCCGGGCGCGGTGGAGCATCTCCGCAGCCTGCGCCGGGGGATAGGTCGGCGGCAGCGGGGTCCAGGCCGCGCCCAGCCGCCATACGCCAAGCATCGCGGCGATGAGCCCGGTCCCGGCGTCCAGGCGCAAGGCCACGAGCTGCCCCGGGCCGACCCCCTTGGCCGCCAGCCCCGAGGCGATGGCCAAGGCGGTATCCGCAAGCTCCCGGCGGGTGACGGGCGGCCCCTGCGCGGGGAGAAGCGCCGCAGCGGCGCCGTCCGCCGTGTCCAGGGCCTCCAGCATCCTCCAGGGAGCGAACTCCGGGTAGGCGGCCTGGCGGCCCAAGGCGACTCGGCCCTCTTGCGCGTGGGCGGCGAAGAAATCCAGCAGGCGGGCTTGTGGTCCTTGGGCCAGGAAAGCCATGGCGCGGCGCATGGACTCCAGCAGCTGCGCAACCGCGGACTCCGGGAACTCGCCCCTGTTGTGCAGCAGGGCCAGGCGCAGCCGATCGCCTGGATACCCAACCATTGTCAGGGGATAGCTGGTTTTCTCGAAGCCGGAGACCTCGTGGAAGGTGAAGCCCAGCCTGAGGGTGTCGCCGTCGGCTGCGGGCATGTTCTCGAACACGGCCAGGGTTTCCAGAAAGCCTTCGTCCGGCCGGGCGCATAAGGCCCGGATGTCGCCAAGGGGCAAGTGGTCGTGCTCCGAGGCCTCGGCCATGTGGTCCTGAATGGCGTTGAGCCATGCGCCGACGACGGCCGTGCCGGGGCAGTCCGCGCGCAGGGGCACGATGTTCAACAACAGGCCGAAGGTTTCCTCCACGTTTGGAACAGCGGCCGGGCGGGAGGCCACGGTCACGCCTGTCAGAATGTCATTTTGCCCGCTGTGCAGGGCCAGGGTCAGCAACCAGGCGCCCAGGAATACAGTGTTCAAGGTCACCCCCATGGCGCTGGCTGCCCGAACCATGGCCTGGGTTTCCTCTCCGGACAGCGACAGCGTGCGCTGGGCAAAGCTGTCGGCGGTATCGGTGAAACCTTCCCGGCGCAGATCGACCATGGGCAGGCAGGGCCTCACACCTCGCAGGCGTTGCGCCCACCAACGCAGGGATTCCTCCCTGGGCTTGGCGGCCACGTGCCGGACATAGGCCTTGAGCGAGGGAGCCGTGCCCAATCCTGCGTCTATACCTTCGGCGATGCGTCCGTAGGCGGCGGCAAATTCGCTCAGCGCGATGCCGATGGACCAGCCGTCGGAAATGATATGTTGCAGGGTCATGGTCATGCGGAACGTGTCCCGGTCCAGGCGGTGCAGCGCGATGCGCAGTAGCGGGGCTGTGGCCAGGTCGAAGCCCAATCGGCTGTCTTGGACAAGGAAGTATTCAACCCGTCGGGTCCGCTCATTTTTATTCATCCGTGCCAAGTCCTCGTACAGGAAGGGAAGCTTCACGGCGCGGCGCACCACCTGGTGTGGGCGTTCCAGGCCCTTCCAATGAAATGACGTGCGCAAGGCCGGGTGTCTGGTGGTCACGGCCTCCCAGGCCGCGCGGCAAATAGACGGATCCATGCGGCCCCTGCCGTGAAGGCTGTATTGCTGTATGTACTGTGAGCCGTTCGGCGAGCGCTCGGCGTGATACAGCATTCCCATTTGCAGCGGCGTGGGGGGGAAGATGTCTTCTATGACGTGTGTCGTACCGTTCATTTGTCTGCTCCAGTGGCGGCGAGTATTGCCTGCAAGTCATCATCCGAAACGCCGTCGAATCTATGGTCCTCGATTGTTTCCACGCGGTCGCCTACTGCGTTGGCCCCGTCGCGCCGCATGTGCCCGTTCTGCTCCATGCATCGGCACAATGCGGCGATGGTTTTGGCCGTGAACACATCCTTTGCGGTGAAGTGTAGGCCGCGGTTTGTCCCCATGCGGACCATGCGCAGCACGTGCATGGAGTTGCCGCCCAGCTCAATGAAGTTGTCCTCTACGCCGACGGGGCGCATCAATAGCAATTCTTCCCATATTTCTGCCAGGATGCGCTCGGATTCCGTGGTTGGAGGCGCGTAGCCGTCCCGGCTGGCCCTGGACTGCTTGGGCAAGGTGGCGGCTGGGGCCGTGGACGGCGCGTTTCGCCCCGCGACGGTCGCGTCCGCCAAGGGAGCGATCCAGTGCCGCTGCCGCGCGAAGGCGTAGCCCGGCAGTGGCACGGTTCTGCCCGGCCGGATGCCGGGGCAGCCATCCCAGGCCAGCTCGCCTCCGGCAGTCCACACCTCACCGAGAATTTCCAGGGCCGATTCTGGCTCGCGTTGCCCCCGGCCACCCAAGGCGGACACGGCCACGCACTCGTCTCCGAGCTCCTGCCGGGCGAAGGAGCACAGGGTTCTGCCCGGCCCAAGCTCCACCCCCAGGCAGCGCTGGGCAAAGAGTGTGCGCAGGCATTGGGCGAAGCGTATGGTCCCGCGCAACTGGCGCAGCCAGTATTCCGGCGTGGCCATGGACGCGTCGGCCCAGGTCCCGGTGAGGTTGCTCACCACGGGCAGTTGGGGGGGGCGCATGGGCACACGTTCCAACTCGTCCCGAAAGCTGGGGAGCGCTGCGTCCATGAATGAGGAGTGGAACGCGCCGGAGGTCTTGAGCAGGGTGCCCTGCTCCCCGGCGCGGGCCAGGAATTCGGCGCAGGCTTCAAGATATTGCCGCTGCCCGGAGAGCACGCAACTGGAGGAGGTGTTGGCTGCAGCCAGCTCCACCCTGGCACGCAGCGGTTTGGGCAGCATGTCCAATTGGCCTTCCCCGATGGACAGGGCCAGCATGGCCCCACCCGTGGCCCGACCCATGGCCGCGCCGCGCGCGACAACCAAGCGCGCCGCGTCTTCTTCGGAAAATATCCCGGCCAGGCAGGCCGCCGTGTATTCTCCAATGCTGTGGCCCAGCAGGTACGCGGGCCTGAGGCCGTTTTCCATGAGCAGCCGCGCCAGGGCGTACTCCAACGCGAAAAGCAGGGGCTGGGTTGTCTGCGTCTGCGCGATCCGCTGGGCCGCCGCCGCGTCGCCCTCCCAGCAGGCGCTCAGTACTGCCTGCAGGTCCGGACCGCCTTGGGCGCGCACCATCTCCGCCATGTTTCTGAACAGCTCGCGAAAGCGTTGGTCCGAGCGGTAAAGGCTGCCCGCCATGGCCGGATGTTGCGCGCCCTGGCCGGGAAAGAGGAACGCGGCGGGCCGCGCCTCTCCCGCTGGGACGAATCGGGCGGGATCCTGCCTCCGCGCCAGAGCGGCCTTCAGTTCCTCAAGGCTGGCCGCCACCATGGCCCTGCGGGCTGGGAGCACTGCCCGGCCGCGCAGCAGGGTGTGGGCAAGGTCCGGCATACAGGGAGGATCGCGGTCCAGGTGGGCGGCTAGGTCCGCCTGGGTGCGGAACAGGCCGTCGGCATCGCGCCCGGAGAGCAGAAACAGCAACGGACCGTCCGGGGAGTCGGCTGTGTCGTCGTGGAGTGGAGGCCCTTGGAGCACGATGTGGACATTGGTGCCGCCCAATCCGAAGGCGCTGACCCCTCCCAGCCGCGCTGGTCCGTGTTCGGGCAGGGCGGAACAATCCGCCCGCACGGTGAAGGGCGCGATGTCCTGGCCGAAGAGAGGATTGAGCTGCTTGAAATTGGCAGTGCCGGGAACTTGGCCGTGGCGCAGGCAGAGCACGGCTTTGATGAACCCGGCCAGCCCCGCCGTGGCATCCAGATGGCCGATGTTGCCTTTGACCGAGCCGAGCAGGATGGAGCGTCCTTCCGGAGAAGGGGCCTGTGCGGCTTCCAGGAACGCCGTCCCAAGGGCCGCAACTTCTATGGGGTCGCCCAGGGGCGTAGCGGTGCCGTGCCCTTCCACGAAGTCCACGTCCCAGGGGGACACCCCGGAGAGCCGGAGCGCCTCGGCGATGACAGTAGCCTGCGCGTTGACCCCTGGGGCGGTGAAGCCCACCTTGTCGCCGCCATCGTTGTTTGCCGCTGTGGCCCGGACTACGGCCAGAATATGGTCGCCCTGGGCCTGGGCGTCCTCCAGCCGCCTGAGCAGAACCGCCCCGACACCGGACCCGAAGATCGTGCCCTGGCCTTGGGCATCGTAGGGGCGGCAGCGTCCGTCGGGCGAACGCATTCCCCCTTCGAGATACAGGTAGCCGAGTTGCGGCCCCAGCAGGGTGGCCGAGGCCACAAGGGCACGGTCGCATTCGCCGCCCAGCAGCGCCTGGCAGGCCATGTGCAGGGCGGTCAGGGACGAGGAACACGCGCTCTGGATCGTCATGGCCGGACCGCGCAGGTTCAGCTTGTAGGCCAGGCGTGTGGCCGCGTAATCCTTGTCGTTGCCAAGCAGCGCCTCGGTCATGTCCAGTCGGCCCGCAGTCAGGTGGCCGTACAGGTTGATAAGGAGGTAGGAGCTGAGGCCGCAACTGGCGAACACGCCAGTGGCGGTCCCCCGTGAATCTCCCGGTGCGTGCCCAGCGTGCTCGAAGGCCTTCCAGGCGTATTCGAGCAACAGGCGTTGTTGCGGATCGGTTATGGCCGCTTCGTGGGGCGAGAGGCCGAAAAAGTCTGCATCGAAGTGGTCGTGCCCCTGGATGCCACAGGCCATGGGCACGTACTGCGGATCCTCAAGCAAGGCTGCGTGGGGGCCGCGCCCGAGTTCCTCCCTGCTCAGCGTGACCATGCCTTGCCTGCCCAGCAACAGCCCCTCCCAGAAGGCGTCCAGATTCTCCGCGCCGGGAAAGCGGCAGGCCATGCCAATGACCGCGATGCACTCATCGGTGTAGTGGTATGTTTTTTTCATTTTTCCTGGTTTTTATGCGATGTGCCGTGCGCTGCGGCGTTTTTGAGCGTGTTCCCGTTGCCGGGCACGGCGAGTAGCGGAAGGCCGCGGGCTCTGGCCCTTGACCCCGGTGCCAAGCCAGGCGGCCAGGCTTTCCACCGTGGGATTCTGGAACAGCACGGTCAGGGGGAAGCGCTTGTCCAGCCTGCGTTGCAGGTGTTCATGGACACTGACCACCAGCAGCGAGGTGCCGCCCACCTCAAAAAAGTTGTCCCGCACGCCGATGGCGTCCGTCTCAAGCGCCGCCCGCCATACGTCCAGAATGTCGGCCTCAACCGGGGTGGCCGGAGCGGTGGCCGCGGGCATGACCGGGGCCATGGGAAGCTCGCGGACGTTGATTTTGCCAGAGGGCGTGCGCGGCCAGGCCGCCACGGGGACGAACAGGTCCGGGACCATGGCCGACGGCAGCCTAGCGCCCACCCATGGGCGCAAGGTTTGGGCTAGTTGCGCGGAGTCTGGCGGCGCGCCTTTGGCGTGCGGAAGGATGTAGGCCACCAGGCGGTCGGCCCCGTCCGGCCCTGGCCTGGCCGCCGCCACGGCCTCCTTTACCGAGGGATGCCTGGCGAGCACGGCCGCGATGGCCTCCGGCTCCATGCGCACGCCCCGTATCTTGATTTGGCGGTCCTGGCGTCCGTGGTAGCGCAACAGGCCATCCTCACCGAGGGAGACCTGGTCGCCCATGCGGAACCACCTGCCTTCAGGAGTCTCAAGGCCGGGGATCTGTGGCGGCCGGAACATGGCCCCGCGCTCTTTTGCCGCCCCCAGGTAACCATGCCCTACGCAGGGGCCGCATACGTGGAGAACGCCGGTTTCACCCCTGGGCACGGGTCGCATGGCCTCGTCGAGGATCACCGCAGTTGTGCCGTCTATAGGTCTGCCGATGGGCACGGACGGGGCATCGTGCTCTGATGCCTCGTGCCAAGTGGCGTCCATGACCTCTGTGGACCCGTAGAGGTTGAAGACGCGCACGCCGGGCAGCGCCGCGTGGGTCTTGCGCACCAGCTTCGGGGGCAGCGGCTCGCCGCTGCTCAGGATGACCCGCAGCGTGGGGGCTGTGCTGCCCAGCCCCGGCCCAACCTCATGCATGGCGGAGAGCAGGGAGGGAACCAGCACCATGTGGGTTACCCGGTGCCCGCGCATGACGGCGAGCAGTCGGTCCATGTCGCGCGTCGGTTTCGGTCCGGGAAGGACCAGGGGCACCCCAGCGAGGACGGATCCGAATGTCTCCCACAGGAAGTCCACGAAGCAGGGGGAGGTCTTTTGGCAGGCCACGTCGCCCGTCTTCCAGGGCAGGGCCTGCCACATCCAGCACAGGCGGGTGTTCACGGCCTCGTGGGACAGCACAATGCCCTTGGGCCTGCCCGTGGAGCCGGAGGTGTACAGCAGGCAGGCCGGTGATTGCGGCAACGGAGCCGATGCCGGGATCGGGACCGAGCCGTGGGGCTGATCCGCTAAACAGACCGGGGTCTTCGCGTCCGTGGGGGGCCTGTGCGCCTCCCATAGGGCTGTATCGCTGATGATGCAGCAACAGTCGGAGTCCCCCACGATCCATTGATTCATGCTTGCCGGGTGGTCGGGGTTGAGCGGGAGCCAGGCGCAGCCCTGGCGCCACGCGGCCAGCATGGCGGCGATGAGCAGCGGACCAGGGTGCAGCAGGATGCCCACCGTGCCCCCCGGCGCAACGTCCATCTCGGTGAGGCGCGCGGCCATGCCTTCGGCTAGAAACATCAGGCCGTCCACGCTGATGTCTCTGGACGCGTCCCGGCCGCCGTTTTGGCCTGGCAGCAGGAGCGCGGCCGCGCTGCCCTTCGCCTTGCGCAGGCGTTCCAGGCGTTGCCAGGGGGGGAGAAACTCGTGACGCAGCCCGGTCCCGTGGAGGATCGAGGGGGTATCAGGCGCGGGAACATCGTGGATCGGCGTATGGGGCCTGAGGCTGAATACTTCGGCCATCTCCGCGATCATCCGGGCCATTTTGCGTGCCCGGAGCTCGTTGATGATGTCTGTGGCGTGGACGAGGTGGCAGCGCAGGCCATCTTGCTCGGGCCAGATGAACAGTTCCACGTCAATATGTGTGGTCGCCACGGGCGCCATGACCGAACGCAGGGAGAGACCGTCGGGGGCGATGTCCAGCGGCGGGGTGTTTTGGTAGGTGAACCCAGCCTGGTACAGCGGGTTGCGGTCCAGGCCCCGGCCCCTGTCCAGGGCGCCGACCACAAGCTGGAAGGGAAGGTCCGCGTGCTCCATGGACCGCAGCACGGTGTCCTGCAGCTGCGCCAGGCACTCGCAAAAGGGCGTGTTTCGGGTGCATTCGCTGCGGACCACGAGGTTGTTCAGGAAGAAGCCGATGATGCCTTCGGTGGCGGGGTGGTCGCGCCCGGCCAGGGAGCAGCCCACGTTGAAGTCTGTCTGGCCGGAGAAGCGCGAGAGCATGAGGTTGAAAACCGCCAGCCAGGCCATGAACGGCGTGGCCTTGTGCCGCCGGGCGACCAGCTCCATTCGCTGCGCCGTGCCCTGCGGGATGGTGAACTCCACCGCCCCGCCGGTGAAGCTCTGCACCTCCGGGCGCGGGGCGTCGGTCCACAGGCGCAGGTCCGGCGTGTCCCCAAGCTGGCGCGTCCACCAGGCCAGCTCCGTGTCCACGTAGTCGGGAGTCATGCGCCGACGCTGCCACTGGGCATACTGCTCGTATGTGGGGGTGGCGCGCGCTGAATGCGGGGCGCGGCCCCTGCGGATGCCGTCGTATGCTGTGAAGAGGTCTTTGTAGAAGATGCCCACGGACCAGCCGTCGAAGACAATGTGGTGGAAGGTCGCCAGCAGGCTGTGCAGTTCCTCGCCCCGGCGGATGAGCGTGCCGCGCAGGAGCGGGCCGCTGTCGAGGTCGAAGCCCGTGGTCGCCTCGCGACGGGCGGCCTCGTCCAGAAGCCGAAGCTGGTCCTCCGGGTCCATGGCGGCCATGTCCCGCGTGCGCAGGGCCAGGCGCTCTGACGGCAATGTGTCCACGGAGGGGCTGCCGTCGCCATCGGCGGGGAAGCGGCTGCGCAGGCAGCCATGCCGCGTGATGACCGTCTCCCATGCCTTTGCTAGGGCTTCCCGGTCCAGGCGGCCCGTGATCTCCAGATTGAAGGGAATGTTGTAGAACGGGTTCAGGGGCGAGAGCCTGTCCATGAACCAGAGCCGCTCCTGGGCGAAGGAGAGCAACGGCTGCGTCACCAGTTCGTCCTCCGGGCCGTAGGATGCTTGCGGGGCTGCATCCCGTTTTGCGGCGTTTTTGGCGAAGCGCAGCAATTCCTCCAGGGGCAGGGCGGCCAGGGCATTCTTGTCCATGCTCATGCCGCTTCCTCCTGGCGCCGTGTCCCGGCCAGCTGTTCGAGCAGGGCGTCCGCCAGTTCAGCGATGGTGGGCGCGGCGAAGAATCGCGCCAGGGGGGGGCGGATAAAGAGCCTGTCTTCGATGCGTGCCATGAGCTGCATGGCCATGAGGGAATTCCCTCCAAGTTCGAAGAAGTTGGACATGGCACCGGGTGCCGGGGACGGAAGCACCTCCTCCCACAGTTCCGCAAGCAGCAGTTCCATGGCGTTGGCCGGGGGGCGCTGTTCTTCCTGCATCTGTGCAGTACGGGAAAGGGGAGTAGCGGCCAGCGCCTTGCGATCCAACTTGCCGTTCGGAGTCAGGGGGAATTTGTCCACGACGAACAGGGCCTTGGGTTGCATCTGCACGGGCAGCCGCGAGAAAAGCCATGTCCGAACCCCTCGCGGGTTGATTCCTTTCGGACCGGGAAGCAGGAACGCTCCGAGCACTTCGGCACCGCGCCCCCCCACCGCGCACACCACCGCCCGCCGGATGTCCGGATGCCGGTGCAGTTCGTTTTCCACCTCGGCCGGATCCAGGCGGTAGCCGTTGATGTTGAGCTGGAAATCCTTGCGGCCCATTATTTCGATAAGTCCGTCGGGACGGTAGCGGCCCATGTCTCCGGTGCGGTAAAGCCGTTCCCCCGTGCGCGGATGGGCCACGAAGTTCAGCGCATCGAGCGTTGGGTCCGTGTTGCTGCTCATGCACAGGGGCGCGCCGCCGCAATACATCTCCCCGCAGACCCAGTCCGGAGCGTCCTGCAGCACTGGTGTCAGGATGTGGTAGCTGGCGTTGTCTATGGGCCTGCCGTAGGGAATGGTGTCCCATCCGTCCGGCGTGTCGGCGGTGTCGTGCATGATGTTCCATACGGTGGTTTCGGTTGGGCCGCCTATGGAGACGAGACGGGCCTTGGGCGCGGCGGCTCGAAGTCGCTGAATGATGCCCGGATCGAGCCAGTCTCCGCCCAGGATGGCCAAGCGCAAGTCCGGCAGGGAGGCCTCGCCACCCTTCTGTGCCAGCAGGCACTCCATGAGCATGGGCACACTGTTCCAGATGCTGACGCGCTCCGCGCGCACCATCCGCGCCCAGTGGGCCGTATCAAGCGCCCTGTCATGGTCCAGGCAGACCATGGCCGCCCCGGCGGCCATGGCCCCGAAGATGTCAAAGACCGAAAGGTCGTGGTGCAGGGCGGTAACGCCCAGAAATACGTCGTCCTCGTCAATGCGGAAGCGGCCATTGGTGTAGGCCACCATGTTGAGCAGCGCCTTGTGTCCCACTGTGACGCCCTTGGGCGCGCCCGTGGAGCCGGAGGTGAAGATCATGTACGCAGGGTCGCTTTGCACCGGTCCGCGCGGTGGGGGCAAGCTTTCGGCTGGAAGAAGCAGGTCGTCTACGGAGACGAAGGGCGTGGGGTCGCCGCCGCCTGTGTGCAGGAATGCGCCTTCGGCCAGCACCAGGCGGGGACGGCTGGCTGCCAGGACACTTTGGGTCCGCGCGGGCGGCGCGCCCGTATCCAGGGGCAGATAGGCCAGCCCGGCCGCCTGGATGCCAAGGACCGCCGCCACCTGCTTCCAACCGCGCCGGAGCAGCACGCCCGCCACAGGCGTCGGTCCGGGCCGCGGTGCGTCCGCGCCGGAATCGAGCGCCTGCCGGATGCGCGCGCCGATGGTCCGCGCGTGGCGCAACAGCGTTCCGTAAGAAATGCGCTCCACTCCGCTGATTACGGCGATCTTGCTCGGGAAACGCTCCGCTCTGGCCTCGAATAGCCCATAGACCGTGGTGTCGGGCAAAGCGAGCGGGGTGACGTTCTGCCTATCGCGAGCGCAGAGCTGCCGCGCAGGGATGCTGGCCGGATGCGTTGCGTTCCAGGCGTCTTCGTCGTCGGCGAACCATTTCAGGAGGCGGAGGTATTCGTCGAACATGTCGTTGGGGACACCGGCCGGGTATGCCCCCTGCTGGATGTCCCAGTTGACCCGCAGGCTGTCGTCCAGCAGGAAATACTGGCAGTCGAGCTGCACCTGGGGCGTCTCCCCTTTGGAGTTCGCCACTTCGCCGAAGGTCGCGATGGCCTGCTCCAGGTTTTTGCCGACGGCGCGCCTGTCGGGCATGGCCGTGAAAACCACCGGCATGGCTTGGAGGTCCAGGCCGCCCATGTCGCTGGCGCGCTCGCGCAGCAACCGCAGCCCTGAAACGCTGCCGTGCTCCAGATCCGTCCACATGCGCAACTGCAGGTGCTTTGCCCGCTCCAAGAATGTTGCGCCGGAGTCCAAGTCCACCTCCAGCAGGGTGAAGGAGGCGAATTCCCCCACCATGTCGGACACATCCGGGTGCCAGTCCAGGTTCCGGTTGAAGCGCGGGAAGTTTAGGGTGAAACGCCGCATCCCGCTCCACAGGCCGATGACTTCCCCGTAGAGCGCGCCCATGAAGGACGTGAGGGATAGGCCGTGGTGGGCGCACGATTTCTGGATGGCGGCGGTGTGCTCCCGCGACAGGGTTCGGGTGTGGGTGAAGAATCCGCGCGGCTCAGCACCGACGGCGCACTCGGACGGCGGGCGCGGCAGGGCCGGGGCCGGAGGGAGCGTCGCCAGCCGTTTTCGCCAGTAGGCCAGGTCGCGCTCGCTGTCCTTACTTTTGACGTGTTCCTCCACGGCCAGCACGTAATCGCGGAAGCGCAGCCGCAAGGGCGGCAGGGACGCCTCGGGATCACGGTATAGGGCGGCCAGATCCTCGATGACGATCTGGAAGCTGCGTCCGTCGAAGCACCACATGTCCCATTTGAAATGCAGACGGCCTTGCCCCGGCCCTCCGGTGCGGGAGAAACGCACCTGGCTTTGGGGCCAGCGCCGCAGGTCGGCCGTTGCTTCCTGCATACTCCGGGCTGTGTCCGCGAGACGCGCGGCCTGCTGTTCCGGGTCCAGGGCGCTAAAGTCCTCCTCGGGAACTTCCATGGATGGAACCGTCTCCAGAACGCGCTGCAGCCCTTCGTCGCAAATAACGCAACGTAGCATGTCGTGCCGCAGCACCAGCTTGTCCAGTGCCCTGGCGAGCCTGTTCAGGTCCAGTCCATGGCAGCGAAGCTCCAGGTAGAGCTGCATCCCGGTGCCGCCTGTGAGGCCGTTGCTGCGCCCGATCCAGTATGCCTGTTGCAGGTCTGTCAGGGGGAAGGGTTCGTATCTGCTGTCCTCGGGCCCTGGCCGCAGGCGCGGTTGCGTATTGCTATGGGGTATGGCCGCGTTGAGCTGGTCTTTGGAGAAGGTGAAGCGTCGTGCCATTGTGTCCTCGTATGCGGTTGTGCGGGGGGCTTCAGGACGCCGCAGCCCCGGCGGGCGCGGACTGCTCGCGTAGCCTGGCGTCCACAAGCCGCTCCAGGGCGTTCAGGGTGTTTGCCGTGCTGAATTCCGAGAGGCTGACAGTCGCCCCGGTTGTGGTCCGGATGGCCGTAAGAATGCGAATAGCGGCGATAGATGTGCCGCCAAGGGCGAAGAAGTTGTCGTCCTCGCCCAGTTCCTCTAGACCCAGCACCGATCCCCAGATTGCCGCCAATTTGTCCAGCAGCTGCGGTTCCCCGCTATCGTCGTCCGCGCCCGGCCAGGCCGGAGCTTCCGGATTGGCCGCCGGGATGCTTTCCAGCGTTGCCTCGGCCGGAACGGGCATGTCCAGCCAGTGGCTATCGCGGGTAAAGGGGTACAAAGGCAGCCGGAGTCTGCGGGCGGATGCGTCGGCCGGATTCAGGGCCACGCCCTGCACATGCAGTTCGATAAGTCCTTGGGCTGCCGCCTGACCCTCGTCTCCGCCCTGCACCCGCGCGGCGTCGAGCAAAGGCGTCCAGCTCCAGGCTCCGGCCTGGGCGGTCAGGGTTTGCGCGGCCGGGGCGGCGAGCACCGGCCGCGGCCCGATTTCGATGAAGGCGGCCGCACCGTTTTCCACGGCGTAAAGCAGGCCTTGCCGGAACAGGACGGGCCTCAGGGTGTGGCTTCTCCAGTATTCGGGCGTACAAAGCAGCGTGGTCTCGGCCTTGCCCGTCATGTTGGAGATCACCGGCAGTGCGGGCTCGTGGAATGTTGTACGCCGCAGCTCATCCAGGAACGCCTCGATCATGGGCTCCATGAGCGGCGAATGGAAGGCGTGGGACACGGCCAGCCGTGTGCAGCGGAGGCCCTGCCCGGAGAGCTGCCCGGCCAGGGCGGCCACGGCCTCCGGCGTGCCGGAGACCACGGTCTGCTCCGGGGAGTTGTGCGCGGCGATGACGGGGGCGGGCTGGCCGGGGACGCTTTGAACGGCCTCAAGCCAGGGGAGCAGCGCCTCGGGCGGCGCGGCCACGGCCATCATGCTTCCGCCGGGCAGCGCGGCCATGAGGCGTCCGCGCGCGCAGACCAGCCGCACGGCGTCCTCCAGCGAGAATACCCCTGCCGCGCAGGCGGCCGTGTATTCGCCCAGGCTGTGGCCCATAAACGCGTCCGGCCGCGCTCCGCGCTGGCGAAGCATGTCGTGCAGGGCGCAGCCGATGGACAGCAGCACGGGCTGGGCCAGGTCGGTGCGGCTCAGCTCCTCCGGGGTGGTTTCGGGCGAAAGCGCCCGCCCCACGAGATCCGTTCCGGCGTGCCGCTCCACCAGCCTGGCTGAACGCTCCAGGCTGGCGCGGAAGGTCTCGTCGCTGTTGCAGAGCGCGCGCACCATGCCCGGCGCCTGCGCACCCTGGCCGGAAAAGACCGCCACCAGGCTGCGGGTGCCTGTTTCCGCAGGCCGCATCGGCGGAGAAGCGGCGGCGCGGCGCAGCGACTGCACCAGCTCTTCACTGTTGCGGCCCCAGGCCCCGGCGCGCCAGGGCAGCGCCTTGCGGGTGCGCAGGCTCTGCACGGAAAGCCCGCGCAGGGGGTGTTCCGGCCGGGATTCAAGGTGTTCGGCCCAACGCGCGCACAGCGCTGCGAGCCCGTCGCGGCTGGCCGCGCTCAGGTAGAGGCTGTGGATGCCGGAATCCTTCCCGGATTCGAAGCCGTCGGGCTCGCGTGGCCATTGCTCCAGCACCGCGTGGCAGTTGGTTCCGCCGAAGCCGAAGGAGCTGAGGGCGGCGATGCGCGGGCCGCCGGATTCCCATTCGGCGCGCTCCCGAAGGATGCGGAAGGCGCTGCCCTCAAGGGACATTCCGGGGTTTGGCTCGTCATAGTTGATCTGCGGGACAAAGGTCTCGTGCTCAAGGCAGAGGATGACCTTGAGCAGGGCGAGCATTCCGGCCGCGGCTCCCAGGTGGCCGTAATTAGCCTTGGCCGAGCCCAGGATGCAAGGAGCCGTGCGCGCATCGTTCCGGAACACGGCGTCCAGGGCCGCGAACTCGATGGGGTCGCCCAAGATTGTGCCTGTGCCGTGGGCCTCCACAAGCTGCACCTCGCCGCTGCGCACCCCGGCCGCGCTCTGCGCCATGCGGATTACTGCCCGCTGGCCCTGAACGCTCGGGCTGGAGTAGCCGGGCCGGGCCGCGCCGTCGTTGTTCACCGCGCATCCGCGGATGACGGCGTGAATGGCGTCGCCATCGGCGATGGCGTCGCCCAAGCGCTTGAGCAGCACGGCGCCCGCGCCCTCTCCGCTGATGGTGCCCGAGGCCCTGGCGTCGAAAGGGCGGCAATGCCCGGTGGGCGAGAGGATGCTTTCCGGTTCCGCCAGGTAGCCCCATCCGCGTGGCGAACTGACGCTTGCGGCCACGGCCAGGGCAAGGTCGCAGCTGTGGTCCAGCAGGTTCTGACAGGCGGTGGCCACGGCCACTAGGCCGGTGGAGCAGGCGGTTTGCACGTTGACGCTGGGGCCGCACAGGCCCAGCTTGTAGGATATCCAGGTGCTCAGGAAGTCCTGCCCGTTGAACAGGGCGGGCTGCAGATAGGCCAGGCACTGGTTGGCAAAATAGTCCGGCCGCACGTTGCAGGGCCAGTAGAGGCTGAACTGCGCCCCTGCGAAGACCCCGGCTAGGCCGCAGTCCGGGCCGGGAACCACTCCCGCGTCCTCAAAAGCGTGCCATGAGGCTTCCAGCATGAGCCTGAGCTGCGGATCCATGCTGCGCGCCTCCGCCGGCGTGTATCCGAAAAAACCGGCGTCGAAGAAGTCCACCCCCCCCATTTGTGCGCTCATAGGCACGAAGCAGGGGTGATTTCTGAGACGTGCCGGACATCCCGCCACGCGCAGCGCTTCCGTGTCCAGGGACCGGACAACCTCCACTCCGTCGAGCAGGTTGCGCCAGAGCTGATCCAGGTCCTCGGCCTGGCTGAAGCGTCCGGCCATGCCAATGACCGCCACGGCGTTCGTGTACGCATCGGATTCCCATTTGCTGTGCATCGCCATGTGTTTCCTCCACCTGGGCTTGGCCGGGCGTTACTTGTCTGCAGCGGCGCGGGGCCGCTTTCGTTGCCGCGCCGCGCGCTGGGCTTCCGCCCGTCTTGCCGAAGCGCCGTCCCCGCCGTCGAGGTCCGGGGCGTCACGGTTGTCGCTGTGCGCGCTGCCGTCCACAGCGCGGGCCATCTCCCGTACGCTGGCGTGCTGGAATATTCCGGTGGCGCCGATGTCCACCCCAAAGGTCTTGAGCACCTTGGCCCTGAGCCGGGGAAGCAGCACCGAGCTGCCGCCGAGTTCGAAGAAGTTGCCTCTCACGTCCAGGTGCTCAAGCCCCAGCACCTCCTTCCAGACGGCCGCCATGCGGTTTTCCGTGGCCGAAAGGGAGCTGGAAGAATGGCGGGCCTCGATGTCGGCCTTGGCCAGCATCAGCCCGGCGGGCAGGTCCGGGCACAGGGGGTGCGTCAGGGGATAGCCGGGCTCCCGACGGATGCCTTCCAGGCGGATGCGTCGCGCCAAGCTCGCGCGTGTCCGCATATCCGCGGCGATGGCCGGATTGCTGTGATCCAGTCCTGCCAGGGCCAGGGCCGATCCTCGCTGTAGCAACGCAATCATGCTCACGAATCCCTGGCGCGGGGCGATGCTCAGGAAACCTCGCTGGGCAAGCACGCGGCGCTGCATGTGATCCTCCTCAGACCGGTTCTCCCGCATCCACAGGGTCCATGCAGCGCTGAGAAACGCCCCTGGATTGCGCGCGGCCCAATTGTGGATCAGGGCTTCCTTGAGTGCGCTGCACGCGCCGTATGTTCCGAAGCCCCGCTCACCCCAGCGGGAGAATACGGTGGAAAAGTTCAGGAAGGGGCCGCTGCCTCCGTGGGCTTCGAAGGAGCGTTTGAAGTTTTCCAAGGCGCGCCGGGTCTCCAGGGCGGCTTTGGCGAAAACGTCGAAACCGAGGTCCCCCATGTGGCTGGGGCTTGTGTCGGCGGCAAGGTGCAGCACTCCGGTCGGTTGGCATCCGAAGTGGCGGCATCCCCCCTCCATGGCCCGGTCAAGGGCCGCGCAGTCGACGAGGTCCGCCTGAACGTAGCGCACCCGGTCGGCCTTTGTCCCTGCGGTGAGCGCCTTGATCCTATCCTGGACATGGGCTTCTTCGGTGCGGCCGATGATCAGCAGGCGAGCCTCGGTGTAGGCGAGGACCTGGGGCAGCAGGGCTTGACCAACCGTGCCGAGGCCGCCGGTGCACACGCAGAAGCCGTCTGGCCGGAACGGTTTTTCCCATGCGCAGCCCGCTTTGGCGGGATCGTGGTTCAGGGGCGCAAGAGCCTGCGCCAAGCGTTGGCCGCCACGGAAGGCCACAACGGAACGGGCGGTGCTGGCGCAGAGATCCGCCGCCAAGGCCGCCGCAGTGCGCCGGAGGGCCTCTTTGTCGGACTCCGGCGTCCGGTCGATGTCTAGGTGCAGCACCCGGTGGTGAATGTTCTGGCGGCGATGTGCGGCAAGCAGGCCTGAAATCAGAGCAGCGCCGGGCGAACAAGGGCTGCTGCCCGCCTGCTTCACGGCAAGGCCCCGCACGGTCACAGCACATACCAGCGCGGGCTCGGGCAATTCCTTGCGCACAAGCAGTTTGAGAGCGTAGAATACAGGGCGAATCCCGGTTTCCAGCCACCGACCGAAGCGTTCGTCGTCGAGCCCACCGTTTTCTCGGCCATCCTGTTCTTCTGGCACCAGCAGTACGATGCCGGTCTGGCGCCCCGCCGTCCCCACCAGGTCGGCCCAGTGGTCGGCATTCGCAGGGTTGAGGTCGCGCCCCGCCCCGGAGGTGCGCCTGTGAACGACCTCGACCCCCAGGCTTTGCAAGGCTTCCTGCAAGGGCGCGCGAAGCGGCGTGTCCGGTCCGACCAGCACGAAGGACCAGCTTCTGAGGTCAATCTCCAGGCTTTTGTGCAGGGTTTCCGGTATCCAGGTCGGTGCGGCGAACCAATCCGGCATGGTGCGCTCGTTGGCCAGCAGCAGGTCCGCCTTGCGGCAGGCCCCGGCGAAGCCGCCTGCGAGGAACCGTTTCAAGAGGGCCGCGCGTTGGATTTTCCCCAGACCGGATTTTGGAATGTCGCTTCTGGACACAGGGATGACGTGCCGGGGCGTCACCCCGAAGCCAAGGGACAGCACGGACTGGATGCTCCGGATGAGCGCGGCCGTTTCTTCGGGGGTGTGCAGGTCTGTGGAGCAAAAGAGCAGTACCTCCTCCTGCCTGGTGGCGGAGTCGCGGCAGGCCAGTGCGGCAGTGAAGCCGGGGACAACGCCAGGCAGGGCCTCCACTGCTCCCTCAATTTCCACCTGAGAGAGGTTTTGCCCGCGAATGATGAGGATCTCCTTCTCGCGGCCGTAGAGAATGAGCTGATCGTTCACGATGAGGGCCAGGTCCCCGGTGCGGAACCAGCCGTCCGCGCTGAAGTCTTTGGCGTTCGCTGCGGGGTTGTCGTGGTAGGCGTCGATCACTGCGGCCCCGGCCACTTCAAGGGAGCCGATGCGGCCCTGCGGTACAACTTGGCCCCTGGCGTCGACGATGCGCATGGACATACCGGGCAGGGGCGTTCCCGCGTCCACTATGCTGGCGTGGACCTGTGCCTGGCCAGGGCGCCAGGGGGCGGCGATGGTGAAGAAGGACGAGGTCTCGGACATGCCCCAGGCGTTGGCCAACACGCCTCGGCGCAGGCCATGGGAGGCCAGCGCCTCCTCCAGGGCTGTAAAGGTTTTTTCCCTGGTGGGTTCGCCCCCGGAGAAAACGTGGGTCAGGCTGGAAAGGTCCCAAGCCCTGGGACGCTCCAGTCTCTCCACCGAGCTGCGTAGCTGCCGCCAGAGGAATTCCGGCGCCCAGGTCCGGGTGATGCGAAATTCTGTGGTCAAATCCAGGATGCGGCAAGGGTCGGCCAGGATGTGCTGCACAGGGCAGAATACCTGCCGGGCCTTGCGCAAGGTGCCCAAAAAACAGTGGGCGAAGAGCGAGGCCACATGGTCCAGCGATGTCATGGACAGCAGCGTTTCGTCTTCCAGGCGGCCCAGCCGCTGGGATTTGCCCATAAGCATGGCCGCGATGTTCCGGGCCGCCAGGGGCACGGCCTTGGGCTTGCCCGTGCTGCCGGAGGTGAAAGCCATGTAGATGAGCCCCTCCGGCCCTGCCGGGGACGGCTCGGCCTCGGTGTCGCTTTCCAGTTCCTCCACATGGAGCACAGCCCCTGCATTGCCCGGAAGCCGCTGACCGTGCGTGGTGACCAGGGCGGGCGAGCCCAGGGCCGTCATGATGTGCTCCAGCCGCTGCAAAACGGGTTCCGGAGCTTGTCCCTCCACCGGTGGGAGGAAAATTGTCAGGCGCAAGCCACCCAGCAGCGAGGCCCAAAACAGGGCAACGATGTCCGTCTGGTCGGGGCAGAAGACGATAAGGCCGTCTCCACAGACAAGCCCACTCATTCGCAAGCCTGCCAGCAGGCGTCTGGCCCTTTGCAACAGCACTTTACCGGTGATCCGCATGCGTTGGCCCGCATGACCAATGAAGATGTGCTCAGTGTGGGCCGCTTCCTCCATGGCCTGGACAAAGGAAAAAGCGCGCGGGTTGCCTTTCTGATCGCCGCCATGCACCAGCGACATCCCGGCGTGGTCGGCTGTGCTTTGGGGAGCAGGGCCTTCCTGCCCGGTGGCCTCGTACCGGGGGACCACGGCGCAGTGGCTTCCTTGGGCCGCCACATCCGTGTGGTGGACCAGGTGCGGCTTGTCGGCCGCAGGCACCAACGATGCTCCGGGGAGTGTAGCCAGCGCCATTTGCGAGAGAACGGGCAAGCGTGACAGTTCGCGGAAATCAGGTTCTCCGTCCAGCGTCAGCGGCATGGCGGTAAGCTCCACCCAATGGATCGGCATCACTGCATCGCCGTCATGCTCCGGGAGAGGGCCGGGCTCGCCCACGTGCCAGGCGATCAGTTCTTCGGTTTTGCGGTTGGGCACGCTGTTCGGGCCATGCGGCAAGCCAAGGGCCAGGTCCAGTCCCCCCAGCAGGGCGGAGAGGGCTCGTGCCCGTGCGTTGATATCCAGGCAACGGCCATGCAGCCATGCGAAGCGTGTCTCTGGTCCCGGCAGCGGCAGCTGAATGCGCCGACCGCCCTCCAGCCGGACGCGCAGACCGGGGAGAAGCTCGGTCAGTTCGCCCGCAGTCCCGTGGGGCGCTGGACCGCTGACCAGGGCCGGGACGAAGCGCTCCGTGCCCCGGAGTTCGGCCAGGGCCTGCACGGTGACGAGGATGCGCCGCTGGCTGTGGCCCGGATGTTCTAGCAGCAGGCTTGCGTCGACGCCACTTTCCTGCAGCAGCTTCAGCGCGGGGGCGTGCGGCAGCACATTCAAAAAGCATAGCCGCGCGCCTTTGAGTCGTCCGCTGCTTAGGGGCTCCACCATGTCCAGGGGATGCAGGGTGGTGAAGACCACTGCACAGCGGGGGGCCAGGTCTTGCGGCAGGGTTTCCGCCCATCGGCAGTCCGCGCCGCATTCCTGCGCCGCTGTCGCGGTTCCGCTGGCCAGGGGCGAGGTCCGGACATTGAGGAAGAGCGCGGTGTCGCCTGGGCGCAGCACGGGCAGAAAGTCGTCGGCCCGTTCGGCGTAATCCGCAGCAGAAACATTAGCGCCAAGGTCCAGATTATCCGGCGTGGATTCCAGGCCGCTCGGCAGGGCTAGGCAGACGGAACGGAACAGGGAGGCCAAACCCGCCACGGTTTGCTCGCGAAAGAGCGCCGCATCGAACTCAAGCATGCCCTCCAGTCCGTCGCCCGCGTCCCAGAGCGTCAGGGCTAGATCGCTGTCTGCCCCGGCCAGGGGCAGGGGCACCGGGCGCAGTGGCAGACCGGCAATATCCAGGCTGTTGTAGGAAAAGAAAATCTGGCTGAGGGGTTGCCAGCTTCGCGTTCCCGGCACGGACTCCAGCAGCCGGGAAAAAGGTGTTTCCTGGTTGGCCAGCGCCTCCATCAGGCTACGGCGGCCTTCGTCTATGGCCGCGGCCACGGAGTGTTTCGCATTGAGCCGCACATGGAGCGGGACCTTGTTTGCAAAGCAGCCCACCACATGCTCAAGATCGGTTCTGGTCTGGCGGTTGGCCGTGGGCACGGCGATGACGGGCTGGGCGTCCCGGCCAAAGCGGAACAGAGCCAGGCGGAAAGCCGTGTGCAGCATCACGAACAGGCTCGCGCCGGTTTGCTGGGCCGCAGCCCTGAGTCCCACTACCACGGTTCCCGGCAGGGTCATGGAAAGCCTGCCCGTGGCGCGTTTGCGCACGGGCGGCCGCGCAAAGTCGGTGGGAAGCGCATGGAGCCGGGGCATGGCCTTGATCCTGGGGCGCCAAAAGGCGGATTGTCGTTCCTCAAGGAGGGGTAGCACTTCCTCGCGCATCCAGACGGCATAGTCCTGGAACTGGAAGGGCGGATCCTCCGGGGATTCAGCGGCCATGTCTTCTTGGTCGAGCAGCGCGCACAGCTCGTGAAGCAGAATATGCACGGACCAGCCGTCGGCGACCAGGTGGTGCAGGCCCAAGACCATGTGCTGCTTCCCAGGGCCGAGCACCAGTGCGACCCGGAGGGGAGCTTGGCGCTCCAGGTCGAAGGGCGTCTCCCGGAAACTCTTGGCCACAGCCAGTCTGTCCCGAAGGAATTCCTCCGAGGAGGCAGCCACCACGACCCGGATCTTCACGTTGTCGTGCGGTGCCGGAATCTGCTCCGGATCGCCGGATGCCCCTGGGCGAAAACGCATTCGCAGAGCGTCGTGGCGGGCCACGAGGATGTTCCAGGCCGCCTCCAGGCGCACGACGGAGACAGAGCGCTCCAAGGCGAAGCAGCCCACCATGTGGAGCATGGACATGTCCGGCGCTTCGCCCGACTGGGCCGCCCAGAGGAATTCCTGACAGGGGGAAAGCGGCGATGCGACGCCCTTTGGGCGGGACGGTGGCGGGGGCGGGGGCGCGGCGTCGCGCAGCAACTGCAGCAGCTGGTCCCGGGAGGCGCGGATGGCTCTGCGCAGGGCCTCATCCAAGGTTCCGGCGGGAGAGTCCGCAGTGAGTTTTCCCCCGTTGGCGGAAAGCACGATGCCTTTCTCGTGGCAGAGCTGCAAGACTTCGAGCGCAGTCATATCAGAATTCCTCCCTGTCCCTGTCTTCGGTCCCTGCTCCCATGGCGGTTCGCTGAATTACGGTCAGCATGTCGACGGCTGCGGCGAGGTCTGAAAGGATGGGCAGTTGGAACACCTGTCCGGTCTGGATGTTGATGCGGAATTCTTCGCGAATGCTGGCGGCCAGGCGGGCCGCCAGCAGGGAATGACCGCCCGAAGCGAAGAAATCTGCCCTGGCCGAGGCGGGGGGGGAACCAAGCAATTTTTCCCAGATAAGGGCCAGTCGTCTGCCCGTCCGGCCCTTGATGGTTTGCGCTTCACTGGGCTCCGGGTGGGAGGCGGCCGTAGACCGGAGGGCCGCCACGTCCACCTTGCCGCTGGCAGTGAGTGGGAACGTGTCCAGCGCCAGAAAGACCGAGGGGATCATGGCCGTGGGGAGCAGCGGGAGCAGGGCCGCGCGGATGGTTTCGGCGCTTGGGGCTGCGCCGGGTCTTGGCCTGAGCGCCGCCGCCAGCACCACGTCGCCATCCTTGTCGAGGCTGAATACCAAGGCGGCCTGCACGTCGGGCAGTCGGCAGAGCGCGCTCTCCACATCGGCAGGCTCCACCCGCTGGCCACGTATCTTGATTTGCCTGTCTTTCCTCCCGAGAAAGATCAGTTCGCCTTCGTGGCTCCATACCCCGAGGTCCCCGGTGGCGAAGCCAGGGCCGTCTTCTGAGCGGAAGAAGCCGCCATCCTCACTGTCAAGGTAGCCCAAGGCCGTGGCTGCCCCGCGCACGCATATCTCTCCCGGAACGCCAGGGGGAAGCTGCCTACGCGCGGAGTCACGGATGACGACCGTGGTGTTGGCGATGGGTTTTCCGATGGGCACCGGGCCGTTGTGCAGGGGCTCTAGCATGTGCCAGGCTGCGTCGGCGGTCAGCTCAGTGGAGCCGTACAGGTTGTGGAGACAGACGCGAGGCAGCGCGTCCAAGCAACGCCGGGCCAAGCTGCGGGAGAGTTCCTCCCCGCTGCATGTAAGGTGCGCGAGGCGAGAAAGGTCGCGGGGTGAGCGCTCTTGGACATTGAGCAGGGCGTGCAACATGGTGGGGACCACGGTGAGCCGTGTCACGCCCCGGTGCGCAATTACGTCGAGCAGAAGCTCGGGATCGGAGGCCTCCGCATGTGTGCACACGTACAAGTCGCCGCCATGCAGCAGGGGGCACAGGTATTCGCACAGGCTGTCCACGAAGGACGGGGAAGTCTTGGCGCACCAAAGCTCCCTGGATTCCCTGGGGATGGCGTCCCACAGCCACTGGACACGGTTGAGAAGGTTCGCGTGGGACAGGGACACGACCTTCGGGGTGCCAGTGGAGCCGGAGGTGAAGAAGTGGCAGGCAGGGGTATCCCCCGTGTTGGCTTCAAATCCAACGGAGATCCCGGCATGGACGAAGGTGGGATGGTCGTGGATATCCTCCAGGGCGATGGCGCGCGGGCCGTCGGCGCCCCATATGCCGGAGTGCTGCTGCTCGGTGAGGATGAGCCTGGGATGAACCGCCTGGACTTGGCCGCGCAAGCGCTCGGCCGGAAGGGTGGCCGCCAGGGGAAAGAATGCCGCGCCGCAGCCCCAGCAGGCCAGCATGGCCCTGGCCATGTCTATGCCGGGGGAAAGGTGCAGGCCCAGTGCGTCGCCGGGCCGAACCCCGGCCTGTTTGAGGAATCCGGCTAGACGCCGCACGTCGTGCTCCAACTCCGCGTAGGTCGGTGCCTTCGGACCGAGCAGGCTGCTACCGGTAACGGGCTGGTGGTCGGGCGCTTTCTTTACTGCGGCGGAAAACGGTTCCAGCAGGTCGCGCGTGAACGCATGGTGCACATGTGTGTCGTTCCAGGCGCAGAGAGACACGCTGTCGCGCCTGGTCTGGATTGACAGATCCCGCAGCAGGATTGTCGGAGTCACGACCGCCTGCTCGGCCACGAAGCGCAGGCGGCGCAGCAGCGCGCCTACACCTTCGGTGCTGTGGCGGGCCCTATCGAAGGTGGCGCTCAGCAGCAGGCCACCGCCCTGGAGCGCCAGAAGTGAGACTTCCAACTCAAGCGCAGTGGCGTGCTGCATGCCCGGCAGAAGCCGCAGGCGCGTTGGTCCGGCCTCGAAGGTCCGGCAGGGGGAATTGTCCTGGCTGAAGGCGATGCGGAACAGCGGGTGCCCATCGGCCTCCCTGGCGGGCGAAACGGCACGCACCACAGCATCGAAGGGGACCACGCAGCCTTCCTGGGTTTGGGCGAAGGCCTGGCCGTTGGCCGTGAGCATGGCAAGCACTGAGACGTCCTGGTTGAACTCCAGCACCAATGGAGTGGGGTTGACCATCATGCCCATGACGTCTTCCAGTCCGAGCTGCGCGCGCGTGGAAGCGTAGGTCCCGATTTGTGCGCGGGCGGCGTCTGTGTGGCGGGCCAGCACTAGGCCGAAAAGGCTGTTCCATGCGGAGAATACCGTGACCCCGGCCTTGGCCGCTAGGGCCGCCACGGAAGATGCCAGTTCCCTGGGGATGTGCGCTATGGTGCTGCCGTGGCCTGGTGTGGGGGGCGATCCGGTGTGGATGGCATCGGGCCACAGCCGGGTGGGCGTGCCGCCACCCGGAAACAGCCGCCGGAATACCTGCAGGCGTTCCTCCATGGCCCGCCGCGTTTCGGGTTGGCGTTCCCACAGTGCCAGATGGGCCTGGGTGCTGTCCGGTTTTGAGAGTGGCGTGCCCGCAAGCGCTGCGGTCAAGTCGTTCATGAACAGCCCCAAGGACCAGCCGTCGAACACCGCGTGATGAAAGGCCAACAACAGCCGGGACTCGTCGTTGCCCAGCAGGACGAGGGAGGCTCTGGCCAGGGGGGGCGCACCCATGTCGATGGGGTCCAGAGCATTGCTTTGGCGAAGTCTTTCCAGCACTGCGCTGGCAGTATCCGGCTGGTCTTGGCGCAGGTCCGTGACGGTGAGGCGGATGTGAGGGTCGCTGGACACGCGTTGAACAAGCTCTCCGTCCCGGACGGCGAAGGATGTGGCCAGCGCCGCGTGGCGGGCGGCAACGGCGTTCAGCGCCGCCTGCATGGCCTCCGGATTCGGCGCGCCGACGACCTGGATGGTGAAGTGCAGGATATGGTGGACATTTTCGGCGCGGGTCTGGGCTTCGAACCAGAGACGCTGCTGGGCGTGTGTGGCTGGGGCCTCGGCTTTGCCCCGCCCTTTCGGGACGACCGGGAAGCGCGCGGCCAGGGACGCGCCCAGGCTGTGCGTATCCATGGCCTGAGCCAAACTGCGGACGGTGGGGTTGGAGAAGATTGAGGACACCTGCATTCCTGGGTGCGTTTTTGCCAGCAGCGCTACGTAAAGCCTGATAGCCGCGATGGAGTCGCCTCCCAGCTCGAAGAAGTTTTGGTCCATGTGCGCGGGGGGCTGCTGCAGGATTTCCCCCCAGGCCTTTGCCACGGCGCGTTGAGTCGTGGTTTGCGGCTGTGCGCCTGCTCCCGGAGCCTTTGTCGCGTCATCGGGCGGGGGCCAGGCTGCAATGGACAGCCTGTCGATCTTGTTGTTTTTGTTGAGCGGGAAGCTGCGAACCAGACCGATGAAGCGCGGCAGCATGTGCCGGGGCAGTCGCTCTCGCAGGTGGTCCTTGAGCTCCGCCTCCTCTGGTAGCGGCAGGTCTGGCCGCGGGCAGGAACACCATGCGCAGAGAAAGTCGTTGCCCCCGCCGCCGTGGACGCAGGCCACGGCCTGGCCCACCAGGGGATGCGCGCCCAAGACCGCCTCAATCTCTCCGAGTTCGATGCGGTAGCCGTTGAGGTTGATTTGCTGGTCTCTGCGGCCAATGAACTCGATGTGACCCTTGGGCATGAAGCGGCCCATGTCCCCTGTGCGGAACATGGGGGCTCCAGTCTGTGGATGCCGCAGATAGGCCCTGCGTGTTTTTTCCTCATCGTTGAGGTAGCCTGCGGTTATGCCCGCGCCAGAGCAAAAGAGCTCGCCCGGTACCAGCTCCGGGCAGTCCTTTTTGTGGCTGTCCCATATGTGGTACGTGACATTCTGTATCGGGAGACCGTATGGGATGCTTCGCCAGCGCGGATCGTGGCGAATGACGGGGTGGAGGATGTTCCAGCCTGTGGTTTCCGTGGGACCGCCACTGGAGACGACCGTGCAGCCAGGGGCGAAATCGGCCAGGCGGGGCGGGGTGTCCGTGGGTATCCAGTCTCCTCCGAGCAAGGCCCAGCGCAGACGCGTCTGGGGGGCTTCCCCGGCGTGGGAGTCCAGATAGTCGAGAAGCATGGTCATCATTGCCGGAACCGTGTTCCAGATCGTGATGCCGCGCCCGGTCAGGAGCTCAAGCCAATGGCCCGGATCGCGAAGCAAACCCGGATCCGGGAAGACCGTGGTGAACCCCGCCAGCATTCCGCCCACGATGTCGAACAGGGCTAGGTCGTGATGCAGGGGGGAAAGGGACAGCGCCGCGTCGCTCTGGCCCAGCGCAAGGCGGGAGCATGTGTCCTGCACCATGTTCAGGATGCCGCGCATGGGGACCATGACGCCCTTGGGCATTCCCGTTGAGCCGGAGGTGTAGATGAGGCAGTAAAGGTCTGGGGAAAGGGTTACCGTGTTCGGCCCAAGGCGCTGCGGCCTCTTGCCTCGCTTCCGGGCGATAAGGTTCAGGGCCAGCGCGCCTGCGGGTTCCGGCCGGAAGGCCGCGCTGCCGTCTGTGAGCAGCAGCCTGGCCCCGCAATCACGGAGAATTGCTTCGGCCCTGGCTTGCGGCAGGGTGTGGTCCATGGGAACGATGACGCCTTCCGCCCCGTGGACCGCCATGCTGGCTACGGCCTGCATCCGTCCCTTGGACAGAGCCAAAGCCACGGGTTCTCCCGGCCTGACGCCCAGTTCCAAAATCCGGTTCTGCCAGAACATCGCTTGGTCCCTGTAGTCGCGCCAAGTGAGCTCGCCGTCCCTGTCGGCCAGGGCCACGCGGTCCGGCGTGCGTGCGGCGCGACGCTCCAGCCATTCGCGGGGGAGCGTGGGATCAACGGCTGCGGCCGGTCCTGTGAGGGCCGCCCTGCGAGCTGCCTCGTCCCGCGGCAGCGGGATGGGCGAGTTCGCCTCCCAGGCCTTAGGCCCGTCCGCCAGACCGCCAATGAGATCCACGTAGGCCGCGAACATCTTTTCCGGCAGCCCGACTGGGAACATGGATTCCTCCACGTCCCAGAATAGGCGCAAGCCGTTGTCGACAACGGCGTATTGGCTGTCTATCCACACCTGCGGGGTCTGCGTCAGGCTGCGCCGAACTTGGCCCAGTCCTTCCAAGGCGCTTACCCAGGAACCCGCGTGTGGGCCGTCAGCCTCGGGCTCACTGGTGAACACGTAGGGGACCAGGGCCTCCGGACCTGCTCCCAGCTCCTTGCGCCATTGGCGCAGCACTGCGACTCCAGAAATGTGGCCGTGGCGCAGATCCTCCCAAACCTGCCGCTGGACGGTGCGGGCATGGCTCGCGAAGGCAACGGGCTCGCGCCGGTCCACCTCCATGAGGGAAAAGCTGGCGAACTCACCGGCAACATTGTTGATGTGCGGGTGCACGGGGAGACGGTTCCAGCGCGGGACATTGATGGTGAAGTGCTTGTGTTCTGACCACTTGGCGAGGGTTTCGGCGTAGCAGGCCAGCAGCAGGCTAGCCACGGTCAATTCGTGCGTGCGCGCCTGGGCCTGCAGGGCCTTCCACCGAACCGACGAGAGCGCCGCGGACATGCGCCGGAACCGTGGTGGAGCACTGACCGACCTGGTTACCAGAGGCAGGCGCGGGGCAGGGGGAAGCGTGCGGATGCGATTCTTCCAGTAGACCCAGGATTCCTCGTACTGGGGCGTTGCGCGCAGGGTCTCCAGGTAGAGCACATAGTCACGGAAGGCGATCTCCGGGGCCTGTCCAAGGGGCTCGCCCCTGTAGAGGGCGGCCAGGTCGTGGAAGATGATTTGCAGACTTCTTCCGTCCAGGGCCCAGCAGTCCAGGCTGCCCATAACCAGCGCATCGCCGCTGCGGTGGAAGGTCTCGAAGGCGAACTGCGGCCAAGCGCCCAGGTCGTAGCACTTCTGCGACAGGGACACACGCGCTGCCTCTTGCTGCGCCTCCCAGTCCCGCTCTCTGCCTAGCCGGTAGTCATGCTGCCTGATTTCCGGATCGGGCGTACCTTCAAGCACCACCTGCCGTCCATCGGGGAGCACCACGGCCCGGAGCATGTCGTGCCGCCGTACCAGGGCTGCCCAGGCTGTGCGGAAGCGTTCCGTATCGAAGTCGCGGCACTGCAGTTCGAAGTAGATGTGAATGCCGACGCTGCCTGAGTCCTGTTCATCGCCTCTGCCGAGCCAGTAAGCCTCCTGGTTTTCCGTAAGGGGGAAGGGCAGGAGTCTGTCTTCAGGGACCGACTTAAGGCGGGGCATGTCCGGCGCGGCAGCCATGCGCAGCAGGAGCGCGAGTAACCGAGGCTTGGCTGCGGCGATGCGTTTTGTGATCTCTGGGGTGAGGACGCCGGGCCGCGCCCTGCAGACAAGTCCGTTTGCGCCGGGCTGAAGCAGCACGCCGCGCTGCCGCAGCTCATCCAGAAACAGGAGGTCGCCGTGAAGGTCCGGGGTGTTCATTTCAGATGTCCACTTCGTCGTAAGAGGTGGCAGCAGGGGCCGAGGTTTTGGACGCATCGGCCACGGAGACGAACAGCTCGACGCTTTCGGCTGTGCGGGACGAGTAGAACAGGTCCAGAGGCACCAGAACGCCTGTGGCGTCCCGGATGACCGTGATGAGGGCGGCTGCTTTGAGCGACGTGCCTCCATGGGCCAGGAAGGAATCCGTTTTCCGGAATCCGCCATCGCCCAAGATTCGCTGGAACAGGCCCAGCACCGTGCCTTGGTCTTGGTTCGGGGCCAGAAGGAGCGGCGGGGTCGGCAGGCGTTGCCTGTCCACCTTGCCGTTGGCGTTGACCGGCATTTCCGAGAGCAGGACGATGCACACGGGGAGCATGTAGCGAGGCAACCGTGCGGCCAGGAATTCGCGCAGGGAGGTCTCCGTCAGCCCGCTTTCCGGCTTTGGCGCCACGTAGGCCACCGGCTCGTGGAACCCGGACGGCACCGCCACATGGGCCATGGCCACCTGGGGCGCCTGCTCGATGACGGAGCATATCTCCCCGAGACTGACCCTGTAGCCGGAGATTTTGATCTGGTCGTCGAGCCTGCCGAGGATGGTCAGCCGCCCCTCGTCGTCGAGTCTGCCCATGTCGCCCGTTCGATAGAGCCTTTGGCCGGAGTGTTCGTGGTCCGCGACGAACGCTTGGGCCGTCAGGGCGTCGTCGTTCTTGTAGCCCATGGCCACAGTCGGCCCGCCCAGCACCACCTCGCCGGTTTCGCCAGCAGGCAGTGCCCGGCCCTGCCCATCGTGGATGCGCACGAAGGCTTCCCCGATTGCGTGGCCCACGGACAGGTGCGAACCATCGGGCGGAACCGCGCGCACCATATCCCTGGTGATGATTACAGTGGTCTCCGTAGGGCCGTAGCAGTGGTGGAAGCATTTTGGCGGGTCTGCCGCCAGCACGCTTTGCACGATCTCAAGGTTGGGCTTCTCTCCTCCCATGAACAGGGCCTCTAGCGGGGCGAATACGGACGGGTTCTGCAGAGCCAGCGCGTTGAACGCTGCCGTGGCCAGGAACATGGAGTCGACGGCGTTTCGCCCAAGGAAGGACCGCAGACGGGCCGCGTCCAGGATGTCCTCGGTGTCTCCACCGATGATGGTGCAGCCGTTCAGCAGGCTGCCCCAAACCTCGAACACCGTGGCGTCGAAGGTGAGCGCGGCGCAGAAGGCCACCTTGGCCCCAGGCCGAAGCGATTCCGGGCAGAAGTTGGCCGCGAAGTGCAGCACGTTGGCGTGGCTGACCATGACGCCCTTGGGCGTTCCCGTGGACCCGGACGTGTGCAGCACGTAGAGCACAAGCTCCTGGTCCGGCGTAGAAGGGGGCGCGAGCGACCGGGCTTCGTCCGGCGTGTTCACGTCCACGGGCAGGGTGGGCAGACCGCAAAAGCCAGTCCGTCGAGGCAGGTCCAAGGGGTGGGTCAGCACAAGGCCAGCTCCGCATCCGTCAAGGATGCCGCGGCTGCGGTGCTCGGGCCAGTCCGGAGCCAGGGGGACATAGGGTACCCCGGCCTTGGCTGCGGCCATAAAGGCTGTCACCACCTCTGGTGACCGTTCGAGCAGCACACCCACCGGACGGTGCTGGCAAAGCCCAAGATCGATCAGCTTGGCCGCAAGGACGCCGGAAATCCGGTCCAGATCCCGGTAGCTCAGGCATTTTCCGCCAAACAGGCAGGCCTCTGTGTCTGCGTGGCGTTCCACCATGCGTTGAAAACGCGTCAGCATGGTCTCGCCTGCGCGGGCTGCGGACGAAGACGTGTCGTGTCCGTTGTTGAGAAGGCTGTTGTGTGTGGCGCTCATCACTGGCGGCGCTCCATTGCTTCGGCGAATGATCGCCCGTTCGGCCCGCCGTTGGCAGGACGGGGCCTCCGTGTGCCGGTGGGGCGGGGTGCCAGCATATTTGCGTCGGCGCAGCGCGTCTGGATGTCCAGGACATCATTGACCAGCCCGATCCAGCCAACGGCCAGGGAGACGCCTGGTCTGAACGGAACGCTCCGTGCGCAGACAGAGGCGGGGGAACCGTCAGCGCACAGGACGCATCCACAGCGCGGGCAGACATGAAAGCTGCTGAACTCCCACGCCAGACCGCAGCCCAGAGCCTTTGCAGCGGCCTCCTTGCGCGTCCAGAGATCCAGAAAGCAGCTGCGCTTGTCTGTTGCGTCCCGCAGGCAGGCCTGTTCCGCAGGGTGGAGCGCTGCGTCCATGCCGTCCAGGTTCTTCGGTGCGCCCGCCTCAGTTTCCACGTCCACACCGCATGGACGGACGCGCGAGATGGCTACGGCCGCCACCGGCCAGGAGTGCGAAAGGCTGAAATGAATTGTGTCGCTGGCCACCGCGTTGGCGATCACGGGCTTGCCGTTTCCCTCGTGGGAGAATCTCCATTCACTCGGCGCGATCGCGGGGAAGTGTAGGCTAAGGGCCTGCCGCTTCAATGAATGGGCCGCACAATACAGCAAGGCGTCATCAAACCGCACGAACCGTGACATGCGCTGCCGCTCCTCTACGGAGAGCACAACCCACGCTGGGTAATCCCAGCCCGTGTCGTGCTGTGCTCCGCCTGCAGTCCTAGGGAATGTGACACCAGAAGCAATTGTGCTGGTGTAGATGGAGATTGTGTTGTCCAAAAGCATCGCGCTGCTGTGCCCTTTTGCGGCGGAAAGACCAGATGCTTTCCGCCGCGCTATTACATTGCGTTACGAAATAAAGAACTATTCTGCTGGCACCATGCTGAAGTGGAAATCGCCAGCATCATCCTTGTGAGCATCATACTTGAGAACATCGATAACCTTGTTGCCATCGCCGAAGATGAGGACGGTTGGCTTGACGGCGCATATGTCGTCAGGCGTGTTGACATACAACGATGCGCCGATGATCACTTCGTCGCCGATTTGGCAACGGCGGGCCGAAGCACCGTTAAGAACACAACATCCTGATCCTGGCTCACCGTAGATGACGTATGTTGAGGTTCGCTCTCCATTCGTCTTGTTCCAAATGTACACGTATTCGAGAGGGTAAATGCCAGCTTTTCTGCACAAGACAGGGTCAAGTGTTATGGAGCCTCTGTAGTTGAGGTTACTGTCGGTCACACGGATTCCGTGCAGCTTTGCGCGGATCATCTTGATCATTATGCGTCTCCTTTATGATTCGCAAAGTAGAGGAACATTGACTCGTACCAATTTGACACTATTCCGAGTGAGCGCAGCGAGTTACCCGGAAAGGGAGTATTGGTGCCCGATTTATGAAATTGAGTTTCATTTTCATTTCTGACGTGGTCGTTCGCGACAGAAATGGAGGCGGCGGGGGGGGCTGGGTTTTGGGAAGCGGGCAAGCGTTGCGAAAATGGCGGCTTGGGGTATCCAAGCTCCGTTTCCGGGGAGCAGTTTACGTTTGAAATGATGTTAACAATCAAATTCACTTGCGCCAGCGGAACTAGCACCGCATGGTCACCCTGAGATGACGAGGAGGAGTTGTGAAGAGTATGCCAAGAGTCCCCCGCATGAAGGCCGCCTTCGTGCTCATGGCTTCAGTGGCGCTGGCGGGCGTTGCCAGCGTGTCGGCCCACGCGGCGGATGCCGCCGCCCAAACAGCGTCGGCGAAGAAAGAGGATAAGACGTATTTGCTTGACTCGGTGAAGGTCTTCGCCAACAAGCGCGAGCAAAACGCCCAGGACACGCCCATCGCCATGACCATCATCGACGGCGAGAAGCTTGAGGACGCCGGGATCGAGACCTTGCAGGACGTATTCAATCGCATCCCGAACCTGTATTCCGGCAGCACGGTGGGCAACAACCAGTTCATGTCCTTCCGGGGCAAGGCGACCATGGGGTTTGTCGAGGCCAACCCGCTCATCGTTTACGTGGACGGCGTGCCCTTGGATTCCTTTCTGAACACCGATCCGAGCCTGCTGAACGTCGAGCGCATCGAGGTGCTTCGCGGCTCCCAGAGTGTCATGTACGGCAAAAGCAGCATGGGCGGTGTCATCAACATTATTTCCAAGAAACCCAC
Organism: Humidesulfovibrio mexicanus; assembly: GCF_900188225.1. Lineage (NCBI taxonomy): Bacteria > Pseudomonadati > Thermodesulfobacteriota > Desulfovibrionia > Desulfovibrionales > Desulfovibrionaceae > Humidesulfovibrio > Humidesulfovibrio mexicanus. The sequence goes on from NZ_FZOC01000005.1 coordinate 194,672, forward strand.
CAACGAGCACCGGTACAACGCCTATACCTCCGTAGGCACGAACTGGACGCGTGAGGTGGGCGGCTTGGCCTCCGGCCCCATCGTCGAGGACAGGTTTTTCTACACTCTCTCCGCCCAGTACGACGGCAACGAAGGCTACATGCGCAACAGCAGGAGCGATGAGAGCAACTCCAAGGACACCGGCCGTGTGAAAGCCCAGCTGCGGTTTACGCCGAGCGACAGGCTGGAGATGGACTTCATGACGGAGTTCATGGCCGAGTACAAAGGCATGGAGCCCATGATCAAGGGCAACCGTGCAACCCTGAGCAGCGTGCTCAATCCCGACGACCGCACCATCAGCAACGCCCTGAGCTCGGCCTTCTCCCTGGGCTACGACATGGATTGGTCGCGCTTCGAGTCCGTCACCACCTTCCACAACGACGCCGTGGACTACACCCAGGACCTGACCTATCTGGGCCTGGGCCTCACGGATTCAGGCCGCAAGGTGCAGAAGACCGAGTACACTCAGGAGTTCCGCCTCAAGTCCCCGGAGTCTGAAAAGGGCATGAGCTGGCTCATGGGCGTGTACGGCAGCTACAAGGACCATGACCGGAAGAAGGTCTACTCCTACTTCCCGGCTTTCTTCATGTACACCAACTCGCCAAATGAGGAAAAGACAAAAGATTTCGCCATGTTCGGCCAGATGGGCATTCCGCTGTGGGACGAGAGCCTGGAGTTGTCCCCGGCCCTGCGCTTCCAGTACACGGACAAGAGCATCGACTTCAAGCACAGCACCGTCATCGGGGGCGTGGTGACTCCGGGCAACAGGGAACATACCAGCGACCACTGGACCGCAGTGCTCCCCCGTCTGACCCTCTCCAAGCGCTTTACGGATGCGTTCATGACCTATGCCAGCGTTGCCAAGGGTTACCAGCCCGGCGGCTTCAACTGGTCGAGCAGCAAGACCAACCCCAAAGACCACACCTTTGACGAGCAGACGTCCTGGGACTACGAACTGGGCTTGAAGAGCGACCTCTTCGACAAGCGGCTTACGGTGAACGCCAACGTTTTCTATTCCGACATCAAGGACCTGCAGACCATTACCTACGAGGCGGCAACCATGTCCTACCTGACGGACAACGCGGGCAAGGCGTACAGCGTGGGCGCGGAGCTCGACGTCACGGCCCGGCTGGCCCAGGGACTGGACCTGGAGCTCTCCGCAGCCTTCACCAGGGCCAAGTTTGCGGAGTACGCCGGCGTCAGCGCGGCGGGCAACTTCGATTACGCAGGCAACAGGGTTCCCCTCACTCCCGAGCACACCTTAAGCGCAGCGCTCCAGTACCGGCACGAGAGCGGCGTGTTCCTGCGCGGCGAGGTGCTGCACTACGGAAAGATGTACTGGGACGACGCCAACACCTCCACCCGCAACAATATGACCATAGCCAACGCCAAGGTTGGCTACGAGCTGGAGAATTGGAAGGCGTATGTCTACGGGAACAACGTTTTCGACGAGCGCTACATGACATATTACACTGCGGCGTCGGACATGGGCAGCGTGGGCGCTCCCAGCGCCTTCGGCTTCCGTGTGGAGGCCAGTTTCTAGACCCCCGGAACCATAAACCGCGCAGGGCGCAGGCTGGAATTTCAGCCTGCGCCCTGTCTGTCTTGGAACGGCCAGCCGCTTGGCGGGCTATGAAGGACTCTCCACACGATAGCCCTTGGCCACGGCGCCCGGCGTGACGCCGAAGTGTTTCTTGAAGGCGGAAATGAAGTGGCTTACGTTGGTGTAGCCCACGTCCCAGGCGCACTCGCTCACGTTCTTGCCGTCGTTGACCAGCGAGAGGTAGGCCGTCTTCACGCGCTGGCGCTGCAGGTGGCCGAAGACCGTGGTCCCAAAGGCCTGCTTGAACCCTCGCTTAAGCTTGAACTCGTTCATGCCCACCTCCCTGCACAGTTCCTGCATGGAGGGTGGGGTCACGATGTCATTTTCCATGCGCTGGCGAACGAGGTCCAGCTTGTGCAGGTCCTCCCGCGACAGGGGAGGCTGGTCGGCCTGGGCCTTGTCCTGCAGGTGGTCCAGGACGACGCACAGCATTTCCAGCCCGGCGCTGCACGCAAAGACCTTGAACAGCTCCGGGTTCAGCGAGGTGCGCAGCATCCTGTCCGCCAGGGCGACAGCCTGCGGTGGCGCAGGAAGGCTGTGGGCGTACAGTCCCCCTTCCTCCTGGAGGATGATGTTTCGCAAGGGGCCGGGCAGGCTGGCGATGAGCGGAGCGCCGTAGAGGTCGCGCAGGAACCTGGGGTCCACCATGAGCATGACGCTTGAATGGGACTGTTCTCCGCTGGAGATGGTCTCGCCGCAGCAGTTGGGCGCGTAGCCGATGTAGAGGTCGTTGTCGCGGATGTGGATTTCCTTGGCCGCAGCATGGGCAAACCGCACCACACCATGGCCGGAAAGCGAAATCGAGAGCACCATGGGCGATTTTTTGAAGGAAAAGGCCTTGGGCTTCGGGTCCGGAGCCACGTTGTCGGCCATGATGATGCTGAAGCCTGAGCGCAAGGAAAGCTCGCGAATGCCTTGCGAGTAGTTGCTGTGGGCTGTGTCCACCGTGCGCGTAAAGGACTCGTATTCGTTGGCGCTCAAACTTTCGAGCGCTTCGAAAAAGCTGCCGCTTCCCTTGGCGGGGAGGGCCATGTCTAGGATGCCGGTCACTGCAACCTCCGGGCGTTCTCGATGGAGGGAATACCCCTCCGTGTCAAAAAAATGATAACGAAATTCAAAATCAAACACAAGCCCGGCCCACTCTCTCGTTTGCGCTTCCGGGCAGCGATAATCCCTTTGTGGGTAGCGAAGTCGCCTCGCCTCGGAAATAGTGCCCAAACCAACCTCGCAGTCTACACCGTGGGGTGTGCCGAAATTTCTTCAAAAAGGTCCGCCACGTGCTGAACAACATCTCCCGCGTATTCCAGGAATCCGGGGTCAGGCCCACAGCCCTTGCGTTGGCTGCGGCCTGTGCCACGGCAAGCGCTCTGCTGGCCCTCGCGCCCGCCCTCGTTGCGTATCTGGCGCTCTCGGCATACGTGGCCGGGCAAGATGGCGTGCGCCTCTACGCCTTTCTGGCCTTGGCCGCCGTGGCAGCCATGGTCCTGCGCCATGCCCTTTCCCTGGCCGGTGGGCTTTTGAGCCACCGAGTGGGCAATTTCGTGGCCACCGCCCTGCGCGAGCGTCTCCTCGAAAGCCTGGGCCGCGCCGGGGCCTGGGGGCTCTCCCATATGTCCGCCGGGCGGGTGAAGAAAATCCTCTCGGAAGACATTAACCAGATCGACATGCTTGTGTCGCACCACCTGCCGGACTTGGTTTCCTCGGTGGCCGCGCCCCTGGTCATTGGCGCGGCTTTGCTCCTCCTGGACTGGCGCATGGCCCTGGCCGCTCTGGCGCCCTTGCCTCTGGCCCTCTGGCTGCAGGCCGGGTCGGCCCGCATCGCCCGGCGCGACGGGATCATGTCTGCCTACGGGACGGCCCAAGAGCGCATGAACAACAGCATCTCCGAGTTCGTCAAGGGTATGCCGGTGGTCAAGATTTATAACCGGGACATGAACGCCTGCGGGCGCCTGCGCGAGAGCGTGGCGGGCTTCCGACACGTGCAGGGCGCGCTGGTGCGCAAACTTAGCGGACGCTGGGGCGGTTTTGTGGCCCTGTTGGGCCTGAGCCATGTGCCCCTGGGCGTCCTCGGGCTCTGGCTGCACGGGCAGGGCCAGCTTCACATGGCGCAGTTGGTGCTGTTCCTCATGCTGGGGCCCATGGTGCTTGGCCCGTTGGTCAAGCTCACGCGCATCGGCGCGTTTTTGAGCCAGCTGGACATGATCATGGCCAACCTGGACTCCCTGTTGCTCCCCGGGGGCGGGGAGCGGGGGGGCGTCGCGGAGTATCTCGCCCCTGCGCAGGGCGGCCCGCCAGCCGACTCCAGCCTGTCCGCCACGGATCTCGGCTTCTCTTACGGCGGAGCGGAGGCGCTTTGCGGCGTGAATCTGGCCATTGCAGCGGGGAGCTTGGTCGCGGTGGTTGGCCCCAGCGGCAGTGGCAAGAGCACTCTGGCCGCGCTGCTGGCGGGGGTGGAGAAACCGTCCTGCGGATCGGTGCGCATCGGCGGCCGCGACGTCGCCACCATGAGCCAGGAGGAACTCTCTGCTACGGTGGCCGTGTTTTGGCAAGACGCCTTCATCTTCACCGGCACGGTGCGGGAGAACATTGCCCTGGGCAAGCCCCACGCCAGCCAGGAGGACATCGCCAGAGCCGCCGCCGTGGCCCGGTGCCACGAGCGGATTCTGGCTCTGCCGGATGGCTACGATACGGTCATAGGCGAGGGCGGGACGGTTCAACTCAGCGGGGGCGAGCGGCAACGTGTCGCCCTGGCTCGCTGCATTTTGCGCGACACTCCCGTGCTTATAATGGACGAGGCCACCTCGGCCATGGACGCCGAGAACGAGCGGCAGATCCAGCAGGCGCTCTCCGCAGCCGCGCGGGGCCGCACGGTGGTGGTCATCACGCACCGTGTGCAGAGCGTGGAGCGGGCGGATCACATCATCGTGCTCAAGGAAGGCCGCGTCAGCGGGCAGGGCAGGCACGAAGAACTCCTCCGGCGCGACCCCACCTACGCGGCCATGTGGGCCGCACATGGCGCCGCTAGGCGGTGGCGCATCAGCGGGCCTTTGACCCAGGGCGGAGAGGCCGCGGCATGAGCGTTTTCCAAGCCGTGCGCGCGGTGTTCCGCATCTCTCACGGGGCGAGAGGGTTCGTCCAGCCTTTGTCCATGACCGTGCTGGCCACGGTGGCCCTCGGCGTCACGTGCATGGCTGTGGCCTGGGTCGTCGGCCTGGGCTGGAGCCAGTGGGGGGTCGGGCCGTCGGCCCTCGTCTCTGGGCTGGTCGGCGTCGCCCTGGCCCACGTGCTGGCCTCCATACAGGCCCGCCTTCGTTCCACCCTCATGGCCTGCGACATGGTTGTCAGGGCGCGCATGGACCTCGGCGAACACCTGCGCCTCCTGCCCCTGTCCTTCTTCCGCAGCAGGGATCCCGGCTCGGTGACGGCCTATCTGCTACAGGACATGGTCAGCGTGGAGAACGTGTTCAGCCAGTTTTTTGTGGAACTGGCCGCCTCCGTGGTGCTGCCGCTGGCCTTCGCCTGTCTGCTGTTTCCCGCGGACTGGCGTCTGGCCCTGCCCCTGTGCCTGGTGTTCGCCGCTGCGCTTCCCGTGCTCGGGCTGGCGCGCCGCGCGGTGCGGGACTACGGGCGCAAACACCTGGAGTCCCGCAACCGGGTGCTTTTGCACATGATGGAGTATGTGTCCGGCGTCCGGGAACTCCGGTCGTGTCTGGCTGCAGGGCTGTGCTTCCGACCCCTTGCGGAGGCCCTCAGGAGGCAGCGGACCTCGCTCATGCGCTTCGAGCTCAGTTCCGTGGGACCTATTCTGGCCTATTGCGCCCTGCTGGACCTGGGCTTTTTGGCCATGCTCCTGTTGGGGTTGTGGCTTCTGGCCGCCGGGCGGCTCGATCTCGGCCTGTTCGCCCTCTTTCTCATCCTCGGCCAGCGTTTTTTCGATCCGTTGCGGGACCTCGGAGCCTTTTTCGCGGAGCTTAGGGGCATGGGCTCCGCCGCAGTGAGGATCACGGAGGTTTTGGACACGCCGCCTCTGCCCGTGGCTGTTCCCCGGGGCGAACCGCGCGGCCACGCGTTGGAGTTCCGAAACGTATGCTTTTCCTACGATGGCCGCACCCCGACGCTTGCGGACATCAGTTTCACCGTCGCCGAAGGAAGCGTCACGGCCTTGGCCGGGCCTTCTGGCGGGGGCAAGACCACCATGGCGAGCTTGGTGGCGCGATTCTGGGATGTGGAGGAGGGAGCCATCCTTCTGGGCGGAGCGGACATTCGCTCCCTGCCTTCGGAGGAACTACTGGGCAGGTTGTGCGTGGTGTTTCAGGACGTGCACCTCTTTCACGACACCGTGCTGGAGAACATCCGCATGGGCAGGCCCGGTGCCACCCGGCAGGAGGTAGTGGAGGCGGCCAGGGCCGCCTGCTGCCACGATTTCATCCTGCGTCTGCCGCAGGGCTACGACACGGTGGTGGGCGGCGTGAACAGCGGACTTTCCGGCGGGGAGCGACAGCGGTTGTCCATCGCCAGAGCCATGCTCAAGAACGCGCCCGTGGTGCTGCTGGACGAGGCCACCTCTTCCCTGGACCCGGAAAATGAGGCTGCCCTGCAACTGGCCCTGGGCAACCTGGTGCGGGGCAAGACCGTGTTGGTCATCGCCCACCGTTTGGCCACCATCCGCCATGCGGACCAGATCATCGTGCTGGGCGGGGGCCGCGTGGTTGAGCGGGGAACCCATGAGCAACTGATGGCGGCAGAGGGATTGTACCGCCGCCACTGGAACCTCCAGCACGAGGCGGAGGCCTGGCGGTTGTGCGCGGAGTGCTCCGCAAGTCCGGACGTGGCGGCCCTGGGATCATGAACCCTGCGGATGAGGGAGTGCGATGCTGACACAAAAGAAGAGTTTATCACGAGATATTGGTAGTATAGCCATTCTTACCGGGCCAATACTGGTGACGCAATACGCCCAGATCGCCAACGGTGTTGTGGACACCATCATGTGCGGTCGGCTGGGGGCCGAGGCCCTGGGCGCTGTGGGGCTCGGGGTGGCCGTGTGGGTGCCCATGCAGGCCTTTCTCATCGGCATTCTCTACGGGCTGTTGGTGGAACTGGCCCAGCTGTGCGGCGCAGGAAAAACCGGTGACATCACCAGCACCACCCAGCAGGCCTGCTGGTTGGGGCTGCTGCTTGCGGGGGGCATGGGCTTGGCCGTGTATTTCGCCGGGGCACGCTTGGGCGTTTTCGGCCTGCCGGAGGAACTGTTGCCCCTGGTGGCGGAGTACCTCGGCGGTCTGGCCTGGGCCTTCCCCTTCTGCGGGCTCTTCTACAGCCTGCGTTTTTACTGCGAGGGCCAGGGAGCGCCGAAGATCGTCACCGTTATCGCCTTGGGCGCGGTGGCCAGCAACATCGCGTTGAACTCCGTGCTCATGTTCGGAGCGCTGGGTTTTCCGGCCCTGGGAATCAGGGGGTGCGGCTTGGCCACCGGCCTGTGCTGGGTGCTGAGCCTGCTGGCCGCAATGGCCTACGTGTCCCTGGCGCGGCGCTTCGCAGGGAACCGGCTGTTCGCGCGTTTGCACGCGCCGAGCCTGGCCGCCATCGTCCGGCTGTTCCGCACCGGGCTCCCCATCGGGGTTGCCTTTCTCTCCGAGTACCTGGTTATGGCTTGCATCGCCCTCATGATCGCCCGGCAGGGAACAGTGGCCGTGGCCAGCCATCAGATCACCTACAACCTCTCGCTGGTGCTCTTCACCCTGCCCGTGGCCCTGTCCATCGCCATCAGCATCCTGGTGGGCCAGGCGCGGGGCGCGCAGGACGCCGAGCGCGAGCGCCGCGTGGTTGGCGCGGGTCTGCTTCTGTCCTCGGGCGTGGGGCTGGCGCTGACGGCGGCGCTGCTGGCCCTCTCGCAGTGGTTGCCTTCCCTCTATACCGACGATCCAGGCGTCCTTGCCCTGACTCGTGCGCTTTTGACCATCGCGGCATTTTTCCAACTCGCCGACTCGATCCAGGTGGGGCTCTCCGGCGCCCTGCGCGGCATCCACGACACCACTGTCCCGCTGATCCTTTCGTCGCTTTGCTACTGGGGGGTGGGCATCCCCCTTGGCTATGCTCTGTCCGGGGAGGCCTCGGCCCTGTTCGGGGAGATGCCGCAAATGGGGGTCATGGGCTGGTGGGTGGGGCTCATTGCGGCCATCACCCTGGCGGCGATGCTGCTTGGGGTACGCGTGCGCAGAAGCTTCTGGAAGGCCGTCTAGGGCTGGTATTCGGGCACGATGCGCCGCAGCAGCGCGCGGATTGCGGCTGCGTCGCGGTTGCGGGCGGCCTGCTCCAGGCGGTGAAGGGTATCGTCGTCGGGCGGCGGCGGGGGGCTTGCGGCGCGCAGGGTGAGGATCTTGTCGTTCCCGGTGGGCGCGACCTCCTCGCCTGGGCCGATGAGTTCCTCGCGCAGTTTCTCGCCAGGCCGGAGGCCGGTGAAGGTGATGGGCGTCTCGTCGGGGTCCCGGCCGCTCAGCCGGATCATGTCGCGCGCAAGGTCCACGATGCGCACGGGCTGGCCCATGTGCAGCACATAGATGCCGCCGCAAGGCTGGCGGTTTTGGTCCCGGTGCGCACCGTCCATGGCCGCCGCTTGCAGAATGAGCTGGCAGGCCTCGTGGATGCTCATGAAGAAGCGCTCCATGTCCGGATGGGTGACGGTCACCGGTCCGCCCGCCTCGATCTGCGCGCGGAACAGCGGCGCGACCGAGCCGGAGGAGCCCACCACGTTGCCGAAGCGCACGGCGCAGAAGCGCGTGGGGCCGCTGGAGTAGCGGGCCATAAGCAGTTCGGTGACGCGCTTGCTGGCCCCCATGACGCTGGCCGGATTCACGGCCTTGTCCGTGGAGACGGTGACGAAGCGTGCCGCGCGATGGCGCACGGCGGCCTCCATGAGCTCGCGTGTGCCCAAGATGTTGTTGGTGACGGCGGCCCAGGGGTTTTCTTCCAGCATGGGCACATGCTTGTAGGCTGCGGCGTGCAGCACCAGCGATGGCTTGTGCTCCGCGAAGACCCCGTCGACAAGGGCGTTGTCGGCCACGCTGCCCAGCACCCGCGCGCAGGCGCGAAAACCGGATTTGGCGAGGGCGCGGTCGATGGCGTAGAGGGTGTATTCGCTGGCGTCCAAGAGCACGAGCAGGCGTGGGCCAAGGCGCGCCACCTGCCTGCACAGCTCCGAGCCGATTGAGCCGCCGCAGCCGGTGACCAGCACCACCTGCCCGGAGATGAGGGCGGCCACGCCCTCAAGGTCAAGCCGGGCCTCGCCACGGCCCAGCAAATCCTGGTAGTCCAGCGGGCGCGGAGCCAGCACGGCGCTGCCGTCCAGCAGGGCGCTCATGGCGGGCAGGATGCGGTGCGGCAGGCCGGAGGCCGCGCAGGCCGCCACCATGCTGCGCATCTCTGCGGCGCTGGCGTGCGACACCGCGATGAGGAGCTCCTCGGCCCCATGTTCGCGGGCCAGGCGGGCGCAGTCCACAACTTTGCCCAGCACCTCGCGGCCATGCAGGGCGCGCCCCTGTTTGTCCGGATCGTCGTCCAGAAAGCCCAGCACGTTGAAATTGAGGGCCGGATTGTCCGCCACTTCGCGCAGCAGCCGCTCGCCCAGGCTGCCCGCGCCCATGACCAGCACACGCCGGGCCGGGCCGCTTGGGAGGTTTCTGGCGGGTTTGCCCCCGCCGGAGAGGGCTATGCGGATGCCAAGGCGCAGGCCTCCGGTCAGAAGCAGGGTCAGGGCGCAATCCAGAAGCAGCACCGCGCGGGAGAAGCCCGCGAACCCGTAGCGGAAGGCCACCACGGACACCAGCAGGGCGGAGGAGAGCAGCACGGCCTCGCCCAGGCGGCGGAAGTCGGCCAGGCTGGTGTAGCGCCACATGCCCCGGTACAGGCCCAGGGCCAGGAACACGCACAGCTTGAGGGGCAGGGCGATGAGCAGCATGACCGCCAGCTGCGCGGCGTAGGCCTCGGGCAGGCGGAACTCGAAGCGCAGCAGGTAGCTTGCGGAAAGCGCCAGGGCGAAGCATGCGGCTTCCGCCCCGAGCATGAGATAGAAGTGCCGGTTCCTGGGGTTGCAGAGCATGGCCGGGCTATCCCTGTGCCTTGGCGCGGCGTCCGGTTTCCGCGATGATCCCGGCCACGCGCTCCACGTCGGCGCGTTCCATGGCCGTGCCCGAAGGCAGGCACAGGCCGCGCCGGAACAGCCCCTCGGCCACAGCGCCGCCGAACATGCGGCGGCCCGCGAACACCGGCTGCAGGTGCATGGGCTTCCACAGGGGCCGCGATTCGATGTTGTGGGCCTCCAGCGCCAGGCGCACGGCCTCCGGCCCGGCCCCGAACTCGTCCTCGTCCAGCAGCATCACCGTGAGCCAGCGGTTGGCGCGGCCCGTGGCGGCCTCGGGCATGAAGGCGATGCCGGGCAGGCCGCCCAGGAGTTCCCGGTACCAGCCGAAGATGCGCCGCCGCTTGGCCACGCGGGCCTCCACGAGCTCCAGCTGGCCCAGGCCGATGGCCGCCAGGATGTTGCTCAGGCGGTAGTTGTAGCCAAGCTCTGCGTGCTCGTAGTGCGCGGCGGGCTCGCGGGCCTGCTGCGACAGCTTGCGCGCGTGGGCCACCAACCCCGCATCGGCAGAGGCCAGCATCCCCCCGCCGGAGGTGGTCAAAATCTTGTTGCCGTTGAAGGAGAAGATGCTTGCGGCCAGCCCCGGCCAGGCCCCGGCATGGCGGGAGCCGTCGCCCGCGCCATGGCCCTCGCCAAAGCGCGCGCCCACGCTTTCGGCGCAGTCGGCCACCACCGGGACCGCGAAGGGCGCGCAGACTTCCAGCAGCCGGGCGTAGTCGGCGCACTGGCCGTAAAGGTCCGTGGGGATCACGGCGGCCACCCGGCGGCCTTGGGCGGCGAAGTGGTCCAGGGCCCGGGCCAGCAGATCCGGGTCCATGTTCCAGGTGGCGGGGTCGCTGTCCACGAAGGCCGGCTCCGCGCCGAGCTGCGCGGCAGGGCCCACGGAGCCGATGAAGGTGAGGCTTGCGGCCAGCACCACATCGCCGGGCTTCACTCCCAGGCAGCGCAGGGCCAGGTGCATGGCCGCCGTGCCGCTGCTGACGGCCAGGCAGTGGGGTATGCCCGTGTACCCGGAAAAATCCGCCTCGAAGGCGTCCACCTGCGGTCCCAGGGGCGCGATGTAGTTGCTGGCGAAGGCCGCGGCCACGCGCGCCCGTTCGCCGCCGCCCATATGCGGCGGGGACAGGAACAGCCGGGGCTGGCCAGGGTCCGTCATGGCCTTAGAGCGGCCGGGCCGGGACGCCGCCCACGCAGGCGCGCTCGGGTACGTCCTGGGTAACGGCAGCGCCTGCGCCGACGGTGCTCCACGCGCCGATGGCCACGCCCTGCACCGCGCAGGCGCCGATGCCCACCAGGGCGCCCTCGCCCACGTGCACCCCGCCGGCCAGGTGCGCGCCGGGGGCCACATGGGCATGGGGGCCGAGCACGCAGTGGTGGTCGATGCTGGCCCCGGTGTTCAGGACGGCGTTTTCGCCGATGCGCGCGCCAGGGTTGGCGATGGCCCCTGCGGCCAGCACCGCGCCTTCGCCAACGATCACGTCCGGCGCAAGGATGGCCGAGGGGTGGATGGCCGTGACGAAGTGCTTGCGGGCCTTGGCCAGCTCCGCGTACACGCGGGCCCGGGCGGCGTTGTCGCCTATGCCCAGGGCCACGCAGTCGTGCGGAACGGACGACAGGTCGGCAAGCGTGCCGAGCACCGGCAGGCCCAGGATCCGTGTCCCGGCCAGGGCGGGGTCGTCGTCCAGAAAGCCCACCAGCTCCATTTCGCGGCCCTTGGTCCACATTTGGAACAGGATGTCCGCCACCACTTGGCCGTGTCCGCTTGCGCCCAGCACAACGATCTTCATGCATGCCTCCGGCGGATGGTCCGCCGCGTTGGTTTGACCTTTAGACTATAAAGGAAAGCAAAGCCCGGCGTCTACATGCCAGCTGCCGATTCCAGTCGTTCGAAACCAGCTCCGGGGACTGGGGACGCAGCTCCTGCTGCCTGGGCTCCCATTGCTTTTTTGGGGGTGCATTTCGGGCAAAAGTCGGGGTCGAAGCGCAGCGCCATCTGCAGCGGTGTTCAGGGTGATGGGGTCGATGTCGGCCAGCACGGGGTTTCCGCCCGCGTGCAGGATGGCGTTCACCGTGGCGCAGAAGGTGAGCGGGGTGGTGATGACCTCGTCGCCGGGCTTGAGGTTCAGGGCCACCATGGCCAGGTGCAGGGCCGCCGTGCAGGAGTGCAGGGCCACGGCGGCGGGAACGCCCTTGTACGCGGCGAAGTCGCGCTCGAATTGCGCCGTGCGCGGCCCGGTGCCGATCCAGCGGCTTTTCAGGCAGGACACCACCTCGTCGATCTCGGCCTGCTCAATGGCGGGCGAACCGAAGACGAGGAAATTCTCCTTGGTGCGGACGGGAGGGCGCTCGGACATTGTGCCTTTCTCTTGGGGCTGCGTGCCGGAAGGCGGACGTTTACCGCCCGTGCGGCGTATCTTTCAATCGTATCAGATGCGGGGCGGATGTTCAATCATGAGTCGGATGCCTGGCCAAGGCGGGCGGTTGATCCATGGAAGGGGGGCGTGACGCGCTGGCCGTACGCGCGCAATGTTTCGGCTCCTTGACCGGCCAGTCGGCGTAGAGTAGAAGCCAGACCGCGACAAACGCCTCGACCAACCCTGCAACCAAGTGAGTGCGGATGCCCCTGACAGCGGCCCCACGCAAGGCCTCCCGAACAGTCGGCCTCGTCCTCACCTACAATGGTGAGCGCCTGTTGGCGCGTTGTCTGGCTTCGCTGGCCTTCTGCGAGCATGTCCTCGTGGTGGATTCACAGAGCACGGACGAAACCGTGGCCATCGCCCGCGCCGCCGGGGCGGAGGTGCTTCAGCGCCGCTGGGAGGGACCGGGGCCGCAGTTCCGGTTCGCCCTGGAACACATCCGGGCTATGGAACCCCAGGTGGACTGGGTGGTGAGCCTGGACCAGGACGAGTGGCTGAGTGAGGAGCTCGCCGCGAACATCCAGAAGGCCACAGCGTCGGATACGGCCAACGCCGGGTTCTGGATGGCGCGATCGTCCTATTATTTCACCGGGTTCATGCGCCATGGCGGGTGGTATCCGGACCGGCTTCTGCGGCTGTTCCGCCCCGGCGGCATGGAGATCCGCGTGAGCGGCGCGCATGAAAGCTTTAATCCGCTGGGCTCCACGGGGCAGCTGGACGGCGACATCATCCATTATCCCTACCGCAATTTTCGCGAGCACCTGGACAAGATCAATTCCTATGCCCAGCAGGGCGCAGACGATTTGCGCCGCAACGGTCGTAAGGGAGGCGTGCTGGCTGGCGTCGTGCATGGGCTCGGCCGCTTCGTCAAGCTCTACATACTCAAGCTGGGCCTGTTGGACGGTCGTGCCGGGTTCATCAACGCCGTTCACGGAGCGTTCTACGCCTTCCTCAAGTATGTACGCGCCGCAGGACCGGAGACGTGGGGCCCGGACTCGTGACGCCCGCCGTGGCCGTGCGTGGCCTGGCGTCCTGAAGTGCCTTCATTGATTGCGGCGCAGCCGGGCGAGCCGGAGGAAGCGGCGCAAGCCCGAACCCGGAGGCCGCGTCCCGCCAGTCGCTCCGTCAACTTGGCTTGGCCTGTTCCCGTTGCCGCGGCTTCTTCGTGAGTGCCGCCGGATCGAGCGGCACAATCAAATGTAGTGCTTCAGCTCCGTGGTGTAGTAGGCCACGGTTCTGGAGAGCCCCTCTTCAAGCGAAATGCGTGGCATCCAGCCAAGTTCCTTCCGTATGCGCGTGTCGTCGGAATAGTAGTCGCCGATGTCGATTTTTTTGCGTTCATCCGGAAACTGGCGGAGCGCATACTCGCCGCGTCCGCCATTGGCCTCAATGAGCAACTTGGCAAGGTGCAGCAGGGAGACGTTCTTCTCCCCGCCGATGTTGTAGATCTTGCCTATTGCCTTGTCATCTTGCGCGACGAGCAGCAGGGCGTCCACACAGTCATCCACGTAGGTGAAATCGCGCAGCTGTTCGCCGCCCCACACTTCGAAGGGCTTGCCTTCCAGCAGCAGCCGGAGCCAAATGCCCACAAAGGTTTGGCGGGCATCCTTGACGCGCATGCGCGGCCCGTAGGTATTGGTAAGGCGGAGAACCGTTGAGGGGATGCCGTATACGTCTCCGTAGAGCAGGTGGTAGCTTTCGCCCGCGACCTTGTTGATTCCGTTGACATCCACGGGACGGATCGGATGGTTCTCGTCCACGGGCAGATACTGGGGGCGGCCGTAGACCTGCCGCGTTCCGGCGAAAACGATGCGGATGGCGGGGTTGTATTGGCGGCAGGCTTCCAGGATGGAGAGTTGGGCGTGCGCGTTGATTTCGAGGTCCGTGAACGGCATGGTCATGGAATCCATGTGGCTGGTCTGTCCGGCGAGGTTGAACAGATAGTCCTTGGATTGGATGAGGTAGCGCATGGCATGGGGGTCGCGGACATCTGAGATGTTCAGGTGGCATAAGCCGTGCACGGATGCCAAATTGCGGAGATTGCCGCCATATTCCGGGATGAGGCTGTCCACGATGGTGACGTTCGCCCCTGCCCCTATGAGCCGGATTGCGAGGTTGGAGCCGATGAAGCCGGCACCGCCGGTGATCAGGACATTGGCATTGGCGAAGCTCATGACGACTGCTCCTTGTCCCAGGCCAGAAGGGCGTGTGCAACGCGTTCCACGTCCGCCTGAATAAGTTGCGGGAACATGGGCAGGCTGAGAAGCTCGGGGACCACACGCTCCGTGATGGGCAGGCCGTCGGGTGCGATGATGACACGCCCGGCGTATGCGGGTTGGGAATGCACCGCTTGGGGGTAATGCACGGCGGTGCCCACTCCCCGCTCGTGCAGAAATGCTGCGAGGGCATCCCGCCGTTTGCTTCGGAGAACGTACAGGTGGAAGGCGTGCTCCACTTCCGGTTTGGCGACTGGCGGCGTGATGGTGGCCCTGCTGATCAGGGCGTCGTAGCGTGCGGCGATGGAGCGGCGGGCGGCGTTGTCCGCGTCAAGGTGGCGGAGGTTTATGTCCAGAAACGCTGCCTGCAAGGGGTCCATGCGCGAGTTGATGCCCGGAATGGCGCTGACATAGCGCTGCTTCCAGCCGTATTGCCGCAGCGCCCGCATCTCTGCGGCGAGCGCTGAATCCCCGGTGTAGACGGCCCCGGCGTCGCCAATGGCGCCGAGGTTCTTGGTCGGGTAAAAGCTGAATGTGCCCGCAATGCCCAGAGTGCCGACCCTCTTGCCGCGGTAGGCCGCGCCATGGGCCTGCGCGCAGTCCTCGATGATCCGCATCCCGTGGCGTTCCCCGATGCCCATGATGGCGTCCAGATCGCAAGGGTGCCCGTAGAGATGCACGGGGATGACGGCCATGGGGGCGAGGTCGGGCCGTTCCGCGGCCACCATGTTTACGGCGGCTTCGAGCGAACCCGGCGACATCGTGTAGGACGCTTCGTCAATGTCCACCAGAATGGGGACGCAGCCAGCGCGTTCAATGGCCGCGACCGTGGCCACCGCCGTGTGCGAAACCGTGAAAACGGCCGGCAGCTTGCCCGACGGCACGGGGAACAGGCCTTGCAGCGCGCGCAAAGCGATCTCGATGGCGTCCGTTCCGTTGGCGACCCCGATGCAATCCCCCGCAGCGCAGGAGGCGTCGGCAAGCCACTCGGCAAAGCGCCGCTCGAAGGTTTCAACTTCGGGGCCGAGAATATATTGGCCGCTGCCGATCACCCGGGAAAAGGCCTCGTCGTATTCGTGCTTGCGCGCCTGGAACGCGGCGCCGGGATTTGCAAAGGGGATAAATGCGTTTTTCATTGTGCTGCCTGGTTGTTCCGTGCTGGTGTCGTTCTGCCCGAATGCGCGGGCGCGTGCAGTGGCCGCACTCGTGATTTTGCGGCATTCCGCAAGCGGGGGCGCGTCTGTTCAGAAACGCCGCAACCCGTTGTCCGGCCCTCCGCATCCCGTGCGCGGCCTTGCGGACCGTGCGGGGCATCCATTGGCCCGGATTGTCGGATTTTATTCCGCATGGGTACCACAAGCCGCGTGGATGTTCAATCGCGGCCGCTCTGGCCCTTGCGGGGTGCCGGGGCCTGGGCGGAAGGGGGGGCGCCCGTGCCCGTGAACGCGCTCATGGTGGCCTGTCCCGGGGCCGAGACGCCCCGGCCCGAGAGCACCGCCAGGACCGTGCGGCCCAGGATGCGCAGGTCAAGCCCCAGGCTGCGGTTGTCCACATACCACACGTCCAGGGCCAGGCGCTCCTCCCAGGACAGGGCGTTGCGGCCGCGCACCTGGGCGAGCCCGGTGATGCCGGGGCGAACCTCGTGCCTGCGGGCCTGCTCCGGGCTGTAGCGCGGCAGATACTCCATCAGAAGCGGCCGGGGGCCGACAAGGCTCATGTCGCCGCGCGCCACGTTCCACAGCTCTGGCAACTCGTCGAGGGAGGTTCTGCGCAGCAGCCGCCCCAGCGGGGTGAGGCGCTCCGCGTCCGGGCCGGGGCCGTGGCGCATGGTGCGGAATTTGAGGATGGTGAAGGGCTTGGCGTCGAGTCCGGGGCGCGTCTGGCGGAAAATGACCCCCGGTCCCAGGCCCAGGCGCACGAGCAGGGCGACCAGGAGCATGAGCGGCGCGGCAAGGACCAGCCCCGGCAGGACAAGGGCTAGGTCCAGCAGCCGCTTGGCGGTCATCGGGCCTCGGCCGGGGCCGTGTTCTCCGGCAGGGGCAGGGCGGCGAGCATGTCGGCCGTCACGCGGCGCGCGTCGAAGCGCTCCTCGGCCAGTTTGCGCGCGGCCGCGCCCTGCTGGGCGATGAGCTCGGGCTCCAGCACGTAGCGTTCCATGGCCCGCATGAGCGCGCCGGGCTCGAACGGCGGCACCAGAAAGCCCGTCACTCCGTCCTCAACGGTCTGGCGGCAGCCGGGCACATCGGTGGTGACCACGGGCCGGGCCATGGCCATGGCCTCCAGGCTGGAGCGCGGCGCGCCCTCCCTGTAGCTGGGCAGCACAAAGACGCTGGTGGCGGCAAGCACGGGGCGGATGTCCTCCACCGGCTCCAGAATCTCCACCACGCGGTCCTCGCGCCAGCGGCGCAACATCTCCGGGGCCACGGCGTCGGGCACGGCGTCCTGCGGGCCGATGAGGCGGCAGACAACGTGCGGGTGCCTGCGCTTGAGCATCCGGCAGGCCTCCACGAACACGCCTACGCCCTTGGCCCACAACAGCCGGGCCACGCAGGTGAATACCGGCGTTTGGCCCGCTTCCGCGGCAACGGGCGGGGCCGGGGCGAAATGGTCCAGGTCCACGCCGCTGCCGCCCACCACGGCCACGCGCTGGCCGGGCGAGAGGATGCCCAGGCGCTGGAACAGGTCGCGGTCGTCCGGGTTCTGGAAGATGACGGCGCGGTTCTTCGCAAGAGCCTTGGCGTACAGGCGGGTCACCAGCTCGGTGAGGCAGCGGCGGCCCATGGTTTGCGGTCGGCCGGGAAAGTCCTGCGCCAGCGTGTCGGAAAGCCCGCCAAAGGCGTAGCCCAGGCCGGTGATGAGCGAAGCCGTGTGCGGCACCTTGGCCCAGCGCGCCGCCAGCGAGCCATAGAGCACCGGCTTGATGGCGTAGGGCAGCACAAGGTCCGGCCGGAGGGTGCGGAAATGGTCGCGCAGGGCGAGCAGGCTGTGCAGGTCGCGCAGGGGGTTCCGGCCGCCGCGTTCCAGCGGATAGGCCATGAGCCCGACGCCCAGGCCGCGCAGGGCGGCCCTTGTGGCCGCGCCGCCGCCGGGTTCGGGCGGGGCCAGGGCGAGGACCTCGTGCCCGCGCGCCACAAGCGCGGCCAGCAGCGGGGCGCGGAAGTTCACCAGGGACGGGGCGTGAGCCGTGACGACGACGATGCGCATGGACGGACCTCTACCCCGAAATGCCCGCGCTTTCCAGCCAGGACTGGAACATGAGCACGGGCCACAGGCGGTACTGGCGGTTGTAGCGGCCGCTTTGGTGTTCGGCCCAGGCGCGGGCCACGGGCGCGGGTTCGAAATAGCCCTCCATGGCCAGGCGCTCCGGGTCGATGAGGGCCTCGGCCCAGGGTTTGAGCGGCCCGCGCAGCCAGGCGTCCAGCGGGACGCCGAAGCCCGTCTTGGGACGCTCCCACAGGGGCCGGGGCACAAAACGCGCCAACAGTTCGCGCAGGGCCCATTTGCCCTGGCCGGACCGCACGCGCATGTGCGGCGGCAGGGTCCAGGCGAACTCCGCCACGCGGTGGTCCAGGTAGGGGGCGCGCGCCTCCAGCCCCACGCTCATGCCCGCGCGGTCCAGCTTGGTCAAAATGTCCTCGGGCAGGTACCAGGAGGAGTCCAGGAACTGCATCCAGGCGGTGCCGCCCTCCGGGCACAGGGCGGGCGCGGGCCAGCTGGCGGGCTGGCGCAGCACCCAGGGCGGCTCGCTGGCGTTGGGCACCAGCGCGCCGGGATCGGGCCAGGCCGAGACCAGGGCCGAGTAGAAGGCCGGGGCCACGCGCACGGGCAGGGCCAGTGCCAGCTTGTGCAGCTTCTCGCCCGGCAGGCGCTGGCGCGCGTCCTTGGGCAGCAGCGGGGCCAAAAGGGAGAACACGCGGTCCCAGGTGCGTGGGGACAGGCTTTGCAGGGCGCTCGCTGCGGCGCCGCGCAGACCAGGCGACACCCCGGCCAGCTGCGCCCACAGGGCCGCGCCCTTGGCGTGGCGGTTGTAGCCCGCGAAAATTTCGTCCCCGCCATCGCCGGTAAGGCACACGGTCACTTGCTCCCGCGCCAAGCCAGCCACCAGCCGGGCGGGCAGAAGCGAGGCGTCGGCGAAGGGCTCGCCCGCCACGTGCGAGAGCTTTCTTGCCAGCTCCAGGGCCTCCGCCGGGTGGAAGACTAGGGTGGTGTGGCGCGCCCCCAGGTGGTGCGCCACGGCCTCGGCCTGGCGCGATTCGTCGTAGGCTGCGCCCTCGCCTCCGGCGTAGCCGATGGTGAAGGTGCGCACGGCCTCGCCGCCGTCGCCGCGCGCCGCCTCGGCCATCAGCGCCGCCACAAGGGAGGAGTCGATGCCGCCGGACAACAGCGCGCCCACGGGCACATCGGCCAGCATCTGGCCGCGCACGCTCTGCCGCAGCAGGGCAAGCAGCCGCTCCAGGGCCTCCCCGTCCGATCCGGCGAAGGGCAGGGCGAGGCCCGCCTCGGCTACGGTCTTGAGGGACCAGTAAGCCTCCGGCGCGGGCAGGATTCCGGTCGCCAGGTCGTCTGCGCGCAGGGTCAGCAGCCGTCCGGCGGGCAGTTTGCGCACGCCGGAGAGGATGCTGTGGGGCGCGGGCACGCAGGACAGCCGCAGCAGGAGCGCCAGGGCGTTCCTGTCCACTCCGGGGCAGAAGCCCGTGCCGATGGTGAGCGCGCGCAATTCGGAGGCGAAAAGGAGTCGGCCGCGGGTGGCGGCGTAGAAGAGCGGCTTTTCGCCCAGCCGGTCGCGGGCGAAGGCGAGGGTCTTGTCCCGGCGGTCCCACAGGGCCAGGGCGAACATGCCCACGCAGCGGGCCAGGGCCTCCTTGGGTCCCCACAGGGCCAGGGCCTCCAGCAGGGTCTCAGTGTCGCTGCGGCCGCGCCAGGCCAGGGCCGGACGGCCGGAGTAGGCGCGGGCGGCGTCCACCTGGGCGCGCAGGTCTGCATGGTTGTAGATTTCGCCGTTCAGGCACAGCACGAAGCGGCCGCAGGCGCTGTGCATGGGCTGGGCTCCGGCCTCGGAGAGTTCAAGCACCGCGAGCCTGCGGTGCCCAAAGGCCAGTCCGCTCTCCGCATCGGTCCACACACCGCGCCCGTCCGGGCCGCGATGGGCCTGGAAATCGGCCATGCGCCCGGCTGTTTCCGCCAGGGCGTCGGCGGACAAACCGCCGGTTGGGTCGAAAATGCCCGCAATGCCGCACATATCCCGCCTGATATCAGGTCGCGTCGGCCGTGGCAATGGCGGGCGAAGGCAGGATGGCGGGCGTGTCTTTACAAGCGCCGATGGCGGACGTAGAAAGGCGGCTGCGATTCGCGCGCCCCGCTGATGCAGAGAACAGGGGGCGTCAACCCCCCCGGAGGCCCCCCATGATCACCGCCTGGTTGCTGTACATCGCCACCGGCGCCTTTGCCGGAGTCCTGGCCGGACTCCTTGGCGTGGGCGGCGGGCTCGTCATCGTGCCCATGCTCAACTTCGTGTTCCACCAGGTGGGACTGCCCGGCGACTACATCCAGCATCTGGCGCTGGGCACCTCGCTGGCCAGCATCATGTTCACCAGCGTTTCCAGCCTGCGGGCGCACAACCAGCGCGGAGCCGTGGTCTGGCCCATCGTCAAGGCCATCACCCCGGGCATCCTCATCGGCACGTTCCTGGGCTCCAAGGTGGCGGCGCACCTGTCCACGCAGTTTCTTTCCGTCTTTTTTGTGGTCTTTCTGTATTACGTGGCCGCGCAGATGCTGCTCAACATCAAGCCCAAGGCCTCGCGCCAGGTGCCGGGCACGGCGGGCATGTTCGGCGCCGGCGGGGTCATCGGCGGGGTGTCCAGCTTGGTGGGCATCGGCGGGGGCACGCTCTCCGTGCCCTTCATGACCTGGTGCAACGTGCCGCTGCACACCTGCATCGGCACCAGCGCGGCCATCGGCTTTCCCATCGCCATCGCGGGCACGGCCGGGTACATCGTGAACGGCATGGACGCGGCGCTGCCCGGCTGGCAGGCCGGGTATCTGGGCTTTCTCTACCTGCCCGCCCTTGTGGGCGTGGCCGCCACAAGCATCCTCACCGCGCCCCTGGGCGCGAAGCTCGCCCACAGCCTGCCCGTGGGCAAGCTCAAGAAGATCTTCGCCTTTCTGCTTCTCGCCATGGGCACCAAGATGCTCTGGCCGTTCATAACGCCGTACTTCGGCGCGTAGCGCGGAGCTGGCTTTGGCGCGGCGCGAAGGGGGGCAGGGCGATCAGCCTGCCTGGTGCTTTTTCAGCAGGGCGTAGAGCCTGGGGCGCGACAGGCCGGACACGGCGCAGGCCCGGGTCATGTTCCCCCCGGTTGCGGCAAGCAGTTCCCGCAGATAGTTCGCCTCGGTTTCGGCGATCGCCTTGAGCCGCACCTGCCGCAGGGGCGGCAGACACCCTGCCGCGCCAAACGCCGTGGCGCGCGGGGCGGCCGTCCGGCCTTCGGCTCGCTGCTGCGGCAGCGCGCCGCGCGCCAGGCTGACGCGGATGTTCGTCGGCAGGTGGGACGGCACCAGGACCGGGTCGTTCATGCCCGCGGCCAGGGAATGCTCCACCGCGTGGATCATCTCGCGCACGTTGCCGGGCCAGTTATAGAGCTCGAGCGCCTCCAGGTAGTCCGGCGAAATGCGCTTGGAGGGAATGCCCCTGAGTCGGCATTGCCGGGCCACGAAATGGCGGCACAGCAGGTCGATGTCGCCCGCGCGCTCCTTCAGCGGGGGCAGCGCCACGTTCATGGTGCGCACCCGGAACAGCAGATCCTGCCGGAATCCTCCGGAAGCGACGAGGGCGTCCAGGTCACGGTTCGTGGCCACCACCAGGCGGAAATCGCTTTCCACCTCCTTGACGCCGCCCACGGGCCGGAAGCGGCCGTCCTGCAGGACGCGCAGAAAGGCCTTTTGCACCGCCAAAGGCAGCTCGCCGATTTCATCCAGGAACAGGGTGCCCCGGTGCGCCTGGCGGATGAGCCCCTCGAAGCGGCGGTCGGCCCCGGTGAAGGCCCCGCGCTCGTAGCCGAACAGTTCGCTCTCCACCAGCTTGTCCGGCAGGGCGGCGCAGTCCACGATGACGAAAGGGTTGTCGGCCCGCGCGCTGTTGTCGTGTATGGCCCGGGCGAAAAGCTCCTTTCCGGTTCCCGTTTCGCCGGTGATGAGCGCCGCCGCCTGGGTGGACGCAGCCTGGGCCACAAGGTCCAGGCAGGCCTGTATGGCGCGGCTTTCCCCGATTATGCCGCTGCGCTTGAGGCCCAGCGGCAGCACCTTTTGCCTGCCTTGGTGGTGCTCCATGGCGCGCTGGATGGGCAGGCGGATGGTGCTCAAGGTGGGCGGCTTGGCGATGTAGCCCCAAGCTCCGCTGCGTATGGCCAGTTCCGCGCCTTCTGGGTCGCTGGCGCCGGTGAGGATGATGACTTCGGGGGCCGAGGGGCAGGCCTGGAACCGGGACAGGGCCTCCAGGCCGCAACCATCGGGCAGGCGCACGTCCAGCACCACGACGCTGTAGTCTCCGGACCTGGCCTTGTCCAAGCCCTCTTTGAGGCTTCCGGCCATGTCCGGATCGAAGCCCATTTGCGTCACGGCCAGGGCCAGGGCTTCGCAGAGCATGGAGTCGTCGTCCACGATGAGCACGCCGCGCATCATGCGTCCTCCTGCATGGGCCTGCGGGCCGGACGCCCCGCGCCACGGCCTTTGAGCAGCCGGGCCAGGGCCCCGGCCAGCACGTCCGCCCGGAAAGGTTTGATCAGGTATTCCTGCGCCCCCAGTCTCCACGCCCGTTCGCGGGACACCAGCGCACTGTGGCCGGTGGTCAGGATCACCGGCAGGTGCGGGTCGATCTTGAGCAGCTCGCGCACAAGCTCCGGCCCGGCCAGGCCCGGCATGGTGGTGTCGGTGATGACGGCGTCGAATCCGTGCGGGTCGCGCCGGAAAAGCTCCAGGGCCTCCTCGCCGCTCTGGCGGCATTCCGTCTGGTAGCCGAAGGACGACAGGCCCAGGGCGCAGGCGTCCAGGATGTCGGGTTCGTCATCCACCACCAGGATGCGCCCGCCGCCCAGTGGCGGCGCCGGGGAGGGCGACGGACCCTGCGCCGCGCTTTCGGGAAGACTGTCGGCCTGGGGCAGCAAGACCTCGAAGGCCGCGCCCTTGCCCGGCTGGCTTTCCACGCGGATGGCCCCGTGCAGATGGGTGACGATGTTGCGCACCACGGCGAGCCCAAGGCCCGTGCCGGAGCCATCGGTCTTGGTGCTGAAGAAGGGGTCGAAGATGCGCTCCAGGTGTTCCGCGGCGATGCCCTGGCCGGTGTCCTGGACGCGTAACAGCACATGGCGGCCGGGTTGGGCCTCCGGAAAGAGCGGGTCGCCGCCCGGCGGCACGAGGCGCTCCCCCAGGCTGAA
This sequence comes from Humidesulfovibrio mexicanus, assembly GCF_900188225.1. Classification (NCBI taxonomy): domain Bacteria; kingdom Pseudomonadati; phylum Thermodesulfobacteriota; class Desulfovibrionia; order Desulfovibrionales; family Desulfovibrionaceae; genus Humidesulfovibrio; species Humidesulfovibrio mexicanus. Next base: position 217,510 of record NZ_FZOC01000005.1, read on the forward strand.
GGACAGCACGCCCCCCGCCCCGCGCATGGCCCAGGCCGCGTTGGTGCACAGGTTCATCACCAGCTGGCCGGTCTGCGCCGGGTCGGCCAGGATGAGGTCGGCGTTTGTGTGGACCTGGATGCTGATGCCGATGGTGCTGGGCAGCCCCGGCCGCAGCAGCGCAAGGCATTCCTGCAGCACCGCGCCAAGGCGCAGCGGCCTGGGCTGGTCGGATTCCAGCTTCCGCCCGAGGCTCAGTATCTGCCGCACCAGATCCCCCGCGCGCAGCGAGGCCTTGAGGATGCGCTCCAGGGTCGGGCGCATGGGGTCGTCCTCGGGCAGGCCGTTCAGCCCCACATCGGAAAGCAGCACGATGGGCGCAAGGATGTTGTTGAAGTCGTGGGCGATGCCGCTGGCAAGGGTGCCGATGACCTCCATCTTTTGCGCTTGCCGCAGCTGGCGCTCCAGAATTTCCACATCGGTCACGTCGCGCCAGACGCTTACATGGCCGAGAATGCGGCCCCCCTTGCCCCGGATGGGCGCAACGGTCTTGTGGCAGCAGATGACCCGGCCGTCCTTGCAGGTGTTGCAGCCCTTGCCGCTCCAGGCGTCGCCCCGGGACAGGCTTTCGGCGATCTCCCCCAGACATCTGCGCTGCTCGTCCCCTTCGTAGAGCACGCCCACGGGGCGGCCGCGCAATTCGCGCAGGGTGTAGCCGGTCATGGCCTCGAAGGATTGGTTCAGATACTCCACGCGCATCTGTTCGTCGAAAAGGATCACCGCGTCCGCCGCCTGCTCCAGGGCCGAGGCCAGCCGCGTGCGCTCGCGTTCGGCCGCGCGCTGCGCGCTGACATCGCGGCAGAACACCGCCACCTGCGGGGTATGGCCCTGGGTTTCGCCCGGCACCGGGCGTATGCGCACCTCCAGCTCCTGCCCGCCAAAGAGCGACTCCTCGAAGGTCTCCGGCGCGCGCCCGGCGGCGCACCGTTCCACGGCCTGCGCCAGCCGCACGGCCTGCTCCAGGGGCAGGAAATCGTAGATGCGCTCGCCCGCCAGCTGTTCCGGCTCAAGATGGAACAGGGCAGCCATGGAGCGGTTGCAGGTCAGCACCGTGCCATCGGCGTGCAGCAGAAGCGCGTGGTCCGAGGCCGCGTTCAAGAGCGCACAGGCCATGTCGTCGCGTTGGGCGCGCGGCGCGCGCGCTTTCCCACGGCTGAAACGCGAAGTCCTCATTGCCCACCCCGCTTGCCGTTTGGCGCCTGGAACACCCCAGGCAAAAGTCTGATTCAGTCTTGCTATGCAAGAATCCGTCTTGCGATGCAAGACAATTCCCAGATGAATTAAAACACACGCATATTGTATGTGAAATGCATCGTTCCGGTATTGTATGAAAATACTGGACTGCGCCAATCGGCACGGTTTTTGAGATGGTGGCGTTCAAAACGACCCGCGCGCCAGGGCAATGTGTCCCGCGCGCCGGGTCGACAGAAAGGGGAGGTCGCCACATGGCCAGCAGAATCGGCGTGTATGTCTGCCACTGCGGCACCAACATCGCGGGCCGGGTGGATTCAGCAGGGGTGGCGCGCTTTGCGGCGGGACTCAAGAACGTCGTCGTGGCGCGGGACTACAAGTTCATGTGTTCCGACCCCGGCCAGGATCTCATCATCAAGGACATCCGCGAGCTTGGGCTGACGCGGGTGGTGGTGGCGTCGTGTTCGCCGCGTTTGCACGAAAAGACCTTCCAGAAGGCCTGCCAGCGCGGCGGCTTGAACCCCTTCCTGTTCCAGATGACCTGCATCCGCGAGCACTGCTCCTGGGTGGTGGCCGACCGGGAAGAGGCCACGGCCAAGGCCCGCACCCTGGTGGCCGCCGCCGTGGCCCGCGTGAACCATCACGACGAGCTGTTCTCCCGCGTGGAGAGCGTGCATCCGGATGTCATCGTCGTGGGCGGCGGCATCGCGGGCATCCAGGCCGCGCTCGACATCGCCAAGTCTGGCCACAAGGTGCATTTGGTGGAGAAAAGCTCGTCCATCGGCGGGCACATGGCCCAATTCGACAAGACCTTCCCCACCCTCGACTGCGCGGCCTGCATTTCCACTCCCAAGATGGTGGCCGTGGCCCAGGAGTCCAACATCAACCTCATGACCATGAGCGAGGTTGTGGAGGTGAAGGGCTACGTGGGCAACTACCAGGTGCGCATCCGCACCACGCCGCGCTACGTGAACCAGGATTTGTGCACCGGCTGCGGCCTGTGCATGGAGAAGTGCCCCCGCACCGTGCAGAGCGAGTTCGAGGAAGGCATCGGCACGCGCAAGGCCATCCACCGCAATTCGCCGCAGAGCGTGCCCAATACGCCGGTCATCGACCCCACGGTGTGCCTGCACTTCACCAAGGGCAAGTGCGGTGCCTGCCAGAAGAACTGCCCCTCCCAGGCCATAGACTACGAGCAGCAGGAGAGCTTCCTGGAGGTCCAGGCCGGAACCATCGTGCTGGCCACCGGCTTCGACATCATGGATCCCACCGGCATGTCGCAGTACGGCTTCGGCCGCTACCCGGAAGTCTACACCGGCCTGCAGTTCGAGCGGCTGAACAACGCCGTGGGCCCCACCGGCGGCAAGATCGTCATGAAGAACGGCAAGATGCCGCAAAGCGTGGCCATCATCCACTGCGTGGGCAGCCGCGACAAGAACCATCATGAATACTGCTCGCGCGTGTGCTGCATGTATGCGCTCAAGTACGACCACCTCATCAAGGACAAGGTGGGGCACAACACTGCGGTGTTCAACTTCTACATCGACATGCGCTGCTTCGGGAAGGGCTACGAGGAATTCTACCGCCGCGTGCAGGAGGAAGGCGTGACCTTTGTCCGCGGTCGGCCTGCCGAGGTGACCGACCAGGCCCAAAGTCCGGAGGAGCAGGGCAAGCTCATCGTTGTGGGCGAGGATACCCTGCTGGGCCAGCCCGTGCGCGTGCCCGTGGACATGGTGATCTTGTGCACGGCCATGGTGCCCCGGCGCGACGCGGCCGAAGTGGCGCGCGTGTTCGGCATCAGCCAGGGGCAGGACGGCTTCTTCCTGGAGGAGCACCCCAAGCTGGGCCCGGTCTCCACCGCCACCGACGGCATCTTCCTGGCCGGCACCTGCCAGGGCCCCAAGGACATCCCCGACGCCGTGGCCCATGCCTCGGGCGGGGCCGGACAGGCGCTCAGCCTGGCCGCGCGCGGCGAGGTCAGCATCTCGCCCACGGTGTCCTGGATCAACCCGGACATCTGCATCGGCTGCAAGGCCTGCATCGGCCTGTGCGCCTATTCGGCCATAGAGTTCGACGAGCGCCGCCACGTGAGCGTGATCAACGAGGCCATGTGCAAGGGCTGCGGCAGCTGCGCCGGGCACTGTCCCAGCGGGGCGGCCCAGGTGCGCCACTTCACCGAGCGTCAGCTCTTCGCCGAACTGGAGGGGCTGCTTTCGCCCGCGCCGCCGCCCATGCCGCAGCCCGTGCAGACCGCCGCCGAAACAGCCTGAAACCAAAGCCCTGGGAGGACGCCATGCAGGAACTGAACGTCGCCGAGGCCGCACAGCCGACCCCCGCGCCGGAGTCCGGCTTCGAGCCGGCCATCGTGGCCTTTGTGTGCAACTGGTGCACCTACACCGCCGCCGACCTGGCGGGCACGGCGCGCATGACCCAGACGCCGAACGTGCGGCTTATCCGCATGATGTGCACCGGGATGGTGGATCCCAAGTATGTCATCAAGGCCCTGCTCGACGGGGCGGATGCGGTGCTCATCTCCGGCTGCCACCCCGGCGACTGCCACTACATCAACGGCAACTACAAGGCGCGGCGCAGGGTGAAGCTACTGGGAGAGATTCTGCCCCGGTTCGGCATCGACAGCCGCCGTCTGAAGCTCACCTGGGTGGGCGCGAGCGAAGGCAATGAGTTCGCCGCCACGGTGAACCGGTTCGCGGCGGAGATCAAGGAGCTGGGGCCCATAGACACCCGGCGGCTGCGGCTTTTGTAGAACCCCAAGCTCTCGCGGAGGCACGCCATGGCAAGCATCGCCACGATCGAAGTCACAGACGGCAACCCCGTCGCAGCCCTGCGCGGGTTCTGCGCGCGTTTGCTTGAAAGCGGGGAGGTGACGGCTGTGCTGGCCCCCCGCACCCTGCCGGGCGGATTCGGCACCATGCCCGCCCTGATTGCGGAAACCGAAGGTTTGGCCGACGTGGATCCGCTGGCCCCGTCGTTCCGCATCAACGCGGCGCGGATGCTCACGCGGCTCACACGCGGTGCGGAGGACAGCACCATGGTCGCCGCCCTGCTGCGCCCCTGCGAGGTGCGCGCCTTCATCGAGCTGTGCAAGCTGAACCAGGGCAGTCTGGAGAACGCCCTCACCATCAGCGTGGACTGCTGCGGAGCCTTCGCCAACACGGACTACCCGCGCTTCGCGGCCGATGGCGGCGATTCCGGGTCCCTGAACGCGTTCCTCAAGGCGTCCGGCCGCGGTTCCTACAACGGCGTGCAAGTGGCGCGCGCCTGCCGCGTGTGCGAGCAGCCCGCCGGGGCCGAGGCGGATCTGTCCATCGGCGTGTTCGGGCAGGATGTGGAGAAGGGACTGCTGCTCATGGCCAACACGCCCAAGGGCGAGGGCTTCATGGCCCGGCTGGGGTATCCGGAGGCGTCCGGCTCCGGCGGGCGCGAGGAGGCTCTTGCGGAAATAGTGGCCGAGCGCACCCAGGCCCGGGACCAGATGTTCGCCGAGACCTCCAAGGCCACCGGCAGCATGGAAGGCCTGTCGCGGTTCCTTTCGGCCTGCGTCAACTGCTACAACTGCCGCATGGCCTGCCCGGTGTGCTACTGCCGGGAGTGCGTGTTCCTCACCGATGTTTTCGACCACAAGCCCTGGCAATACCTCTCCTGGGCGCGGCAGCGCGGCGCCATCAAGATGCCCACGGACACGGTGTTCTTCCACCTCACTAGGCTGGCGCACATGAGCACGGCCTGCGTGGGCTGCGGGCAGTGCTCCAACGCCTGTCCCAACGACGTGCCGGTTATGGAGCTTTTCCGGACCATTTCCGCGGGAACCCAGGCGGCGTTCGAGTACCAGCCGGGCAAGAACCCCAACGAGCCGCCGCCGTTGTCCGTGTTCCGCGAGCACGAATTCCCAGAGGTCACCGGAGGCCTCGACTAGCCCCGCCGCCAGCGCGGCCTGCCCATGAACGCGGGAGGGTCAGATGAAGAAGCAGTATGGAGCCCTGGTGGTTGGAGCGGGAATCGGCGGAATGCGCGCCGCCCTTGATCTGGCCGAGACCGGCTACAAGGTGGCCCTTATCGATGCGCGTCCCAGCCTGGGGGGCATTCTTACCCAGTTGGACCACCAGTTCCCCTCCGACCACTGCGGCATGTGCAAGATGCTGCCGCTCACCCAGCGCGACCAGTCCAGCCAGTACTGCCTGCGCAAGGGGTTCTTCCACAAGAACATCGACATCTTCACGCACACCGAGCTCAAGGCGCTGGAAGGCGACCCCGGCAAGTTCCACGCCACCTTGAGCCGCCGCTCCACCTTTGTGGACCCCACGCGCTGCGTAAGCTGCGGGGCCTGCGCAGAGGCGTGCCCCGTGCGCGTGCCGAGCGAGTTCAACGCGGGCCTGGGAACGCGCACCGCCGCCTACCTGCCCGTGCCGCACAACATCGCCAACCACTATGTGGTGGACCTGGACAACTGCCAGCGGTGCTGGCGCTGCTTCGAGGCCTGTCCGACCAAGGCCATCGACTTCAAGTTCGACGACCGTCCCGGCTTCCACATCCTGGTGGCCACTCCCGACCGCGAGCTGGCGGAGAACCTGCCGCAGTGGCTCAAGAAGGAAGGGTTCCCCCTGCACATTACGGAAAGCGCCGAGGACGCCGTGGCGCAGATCGCCGAGGGGCTCGACGCGCGGCTGGTGCTGCTGGACCTGGATTTGCCCGCGGCCGAGGCCGAACGCGTGCTGCGCCGCGTCCAGGAGCTGCGCCCGGGAATCACCGTGCTGCCCCTTGCCGCGCCGGAAAAGCGGGACTTCGCCGCTGAACTGCAACGTCTGGGCGCGGGCGAGTTGCTGCCCAAGCCCCTGGACCGGGCGTCCTTCGTGCCCCGGCTGGACAAGCTGTGTATGCGGCTGATGTCCGACGAGAGCCTGGAGTTCGAGGTAGGCTCGGTGATCCTGGCGGCCGGTTTCGAGTGCTTCAACCCGGCCGATGCGCCCAACGGCTGCGCCGACGTGCTGCTGTACGGAACCCATCCCGGCGTGCTCACCTCGCTGGAGTTCGAGCGCCTTTTGAGCTCCACCGGCCCCACCGGGGCAAGGCTTGCGCGTCCGGGCGACGGCGCGCCCCTCAGGCGCATCGCCTGGCTGCAGTGCGTGGGCTCGCGCGACCTCAAGCTCAAGGCCGATTTCTGCTCGTCCATCTGCTGCATGATCTCCCTCAAGGAGGCCATGTTGGCCAGGAGGAGCATCGGCAGCGAGGCCGAGACGACCATTTTTTACATGGACCTGCGCACCCCCGGCCGCGACTACCAGCGCTACCGCGACGAGGCCGAGGCCGCCGGAGTGCGCCTGGTGCCAGCGCGGCCGCATTCCATCCTGCCCGGGCCGGACGGCGGGGTCATCATCCAGTATTTCGACTACGCTGGCGAGTTGCGGGAGGAGAACTACGACGCGCTTGTGCTGGCCGTGGGCGCGCGGCCTCCCAGAAACATGGAGGGCCTGGCCCTGGCCGCCGGGGTGGAGGTGAACGAGAACGGCTTCTGCGCCACCAAGCCCCTTTCGCCCAACCGCACCAGCCGCCTGGGGGTGTTCGCCGCCGGGGCCTTTGGCGAGCCCGCCGACATCCGTTCCTCGCTCATCCAGGCCGGGGCCGCGGCCATGGGCGCCTCGCGCATGATGCGTGTGTACCACGGCCCGCGTGAGGAGGCGGCCGAAGAGCAGCCCCAGTACGCGGACGTGTCGCGGCAGTCGCCGCGCGTGCTTGTCGCGCTGTGCTCCTCCTGCCCCACGCTGGAGCGCAGCCTGGACATCGAGGCCTTGCGGGGGCGGATGCGCGCCCTGCCCGGCGTGGTGGAGGTGCTGGACCTGCCCCGCGCCTGCACCCGCGAGGGCTGGGAGCTTCTGCGCCAGGCCGCGGGGGCGGCCAAGCCCAACCGCGTGCTCGTCGGTGCCTGCCTGCCCTACATGCACGTGCCGCGCCTGCGTGAGCTGGGCGAGGCCATCGGGCTTAATCCGGCACTCATGGACGTTGTGGACATCCATACCGCCAGCTTCGCGGCCGGAACCGACGTGGCCGGGCCGACCGAGGCTCGCGCCGAGGAGACCGCCTCGGTGCTGGCCATAGCCGCGGCAAGACTTTTGGGGGCCGATCCCTCGCCCCTGCCCATGACCGGGCAGGTTTCGCCCCAGGCCCTGGTGGTGGGCGGCGGCTTGGCCGGCATGACCGCCGCCATGGGCATAGCCGACCAGGGCTACAAGGTGGTGCTGGTGGAGGAGGCCGAGCAATTGGGCGGGCAGGCCATGAACCTGCGCGCCACCCTGGAGGGCGACGACCCCGTGCGCTTCATGGAGGAGCTCATCGAGCAGGTGGAGAAGAACCCCAACATCCGCGTGCTCAAGGATTCGCGCGTGGTGCTCTCCCGCGGGCGGGCCGGGCGGTTCCATACCGTGGTGGCCACCGGCGAGGGCGTGGCCCACAGCCTGCACCACGGGGCCACCATCCTGGCCACCGGCGGGCACGAGGCCAAGGTCTACGAGTACGGCAACCGTGTGCACAAGTGCGTGCTGACCCAGATGGAGCTGGAGCAACGCCTGGCCGACGGCTCTGTGGACGCCGCGCGCCTGGGCGGGGTGGCCATGATCCAGTGTTGGCGCTCTCGCGACGAGGAACGCAACTATTGCAGCCGCGTGTGCTGCCACAGCGCCCTCAAGAACCTGCTGCTGCTCAAGAAGCGCAACCCCGGGCTGCCCGTATTCGTGTTCTACCGCGACATCATGACCACGGGCTCAAGCGAGCGCTTCTACACCGAGGCGCGGCGCAGCGGGGCCATCTTTATCCGCTACACTCCGGAGGCGCGGCCCACGGTGACGTTCGAGGACCACAAGCCGGTGATCCGGGCCACGGACCCGGTGCTTGGCCGGGAGATCGAGCTGCGGCCCGACCTGCTGGCGCTCTCCAGCGGGGTGGTGCCCAACGACGTGTCCGAGCTGGCCGAGCTCTTCGGTGTGGGCCTTACCCAGGACGGCTTCTACCAGGAGGCCGAGAGCAAGTGGCGGCCTGTGGACTTCCTGAAGCATGGCGTGTTCGCCTGCGGCCTGGGCCTGGGGCCGTCCACCATGCGCGAGACCATCCTTTCGGCCAAGGCCGCGGCCCAGCGCACGGTGCGCATTCTGAGCGAGAAGAGCCTCTCCTGCGGCAATGCCGTGGCCGAGGTGCGGCACAGCCTGTGTTCGCGCTGCGGCCGCTGCATCGGGGTGTGCGCCTACGGCGCGCGCGCCCTGGACATGGTCCACGACCGCATCGAGGTGGACGAGCAGCTGTGCCAGGGCTGCGGCTCCTGCGTGGCCGTGTGTCCCAACAGCGCCACCGTGCTGCGCGGTTTCCGCGACGAGCAGGTCATGGCCGTCATCGACGCGGCCGTGGCCCGTGCGCCGCAGTGTGCCAAGCAACCCCCGCAGAGCCGGGAAAACCGGGCAGAAGCCCCAATGGGAGGGTGACGCCATGAACCGCCCAACGCCCGCCATCACCTTTGCGCCGCAGCCGCCCCCGGCCGCCGGGGCCGCAGCCCTGGCGCAAGTGCAAGACATGGTGCGCGCCTGTATGCAGTGCGGCACCTGCACCGGCTCCTGTCCAAACGCCCACGCCATGGACCTGACCCCGCGCCGCATGTGGCGGATGCTGCTGTTCGGCCAGGTGCGGGAGGTGCTGGACAGCCGCAGCTTCTGGCTGTGTTCGGCCTGCTACGCCTGCACCCTGCGCTGCCCGCGCGGGCTGCCGCTCACCCAGGCCATGGCCGCCCTCAAGCGGCTGGCCGCGGCGGAGCCGGACCCCGCAGCGCACAAGAAGGCGCTCTTCTACGCGGAGTTCATGCACAACGTGGAACGGCGCGGCCGCGTGCGCGAAACGGAGCTGATGCTGCACTATTTCATGGGAATGCACGATGCGTTGCTGCCCCTCAAGTATACGCCGCTTGGCCTCAAGCTGCTGCGGCGGGGCAAGCTGCATTTGGGCGCGGCGCCGGGAGAGGGGCATCTTACGGACCTGCGGCCGCTCTTTGAAAAGGTCCGCAGCATGGAGGCCCGGTCATGAAGTATGCATACTACCCCGGCTGTTCCTTGCGCGCCAGCGCGGAGGAGTACGACGTGTCCTGCCGCGAGTCCCTTGCGCATCTTGGCGTGGAGCTTGTGGAGCCCCCGGACTGGACCTGCTGCGGGGCCAGCGCGGTGGAGCCCGTGAGCGGACTGCTTTCCTACGCTCTGCCCGCCCGCAATCTTGCCCTGGCCGAACGCGATGCGCCCGGTCTGGACCTGCTGGCCCCGTGCAGCGCCTGCTACCTGAACCACCTGCGCGTGGAGCGCGAATGCGCCAAGGACCGCGCCCTGGCCGCCCGCGTGGGCGAGGCCATCGGCGTGGAGGGGCTGCGTTACCAGGGCGCGGCGCATGTGCGGCACCTGCTCGACGTGCTGGCCAACGACATCGGCGCGCAGGCCATTGGCGAGGCGGTGACGCGGCCCCTGGAGGGGCTGACCGTGGCGGCCTATTACGGCTGCCAAGCCTTGCGGCCCTATGCGGCCTTCGACGACCCGGAACATCCCCGCTCCATGGGCGTGGTGCTTGCCGCCCTGGGTGCCAAGGAGATTGTGTGGGGCATGGCCACGCATTGCTGCGGGGCCTCGCTTATGGCCACCAAGCCCGAGGCCGCCCTGGTTTCGGTGGGGGCCATACTCGGCGCCGCGCAGAAGGCCGACGCCATCGTCACCGTGTGCCCCATGTGCCAGATGAACCTCGAAGCGTACCAGTCCGAGGCCCTGAAGGCCGGGGGCGGGGGGCGCGAGGTCTCGGTGCTGTATCTCAGTCAGCTCATGGGGCTGGCCTTCGGCCTGCCCGAATCGGCGGTGCTGCTGGACAAGAACCTGGCGGTGACGGACGCGCTCAAGCGCACGCTGCGCGCGCCCGCCGCCGCCGTTGCTTGATTGGCCAAGGAATTGAAACAGGAGGATAGGCACATGTTCAAGGACATCCTTTTGGCCATCACCCCCTCGGAATTGTGCGACTGCGCGGCCGATGCGGCCTTCCACTTCGCGCAGCGGTTCGAATCCCGCCTGGTGTTGCTGCACGTATGCGGAATGCGCCAAGGCTGGGGCGAGATGGAGTTTCTGGAATCTTCGGGCGAGGTTTCGCGCATCAAGGCCTCGGTGGAGGACTATTACAAGGACAAGCTGCGCGGGCTCAGCAACTACGAGGTCAAGGTGGTTCCCGGCGTGCCCCATGCGGAGATTCTGCGCATCGCCCGCAAGATGAATTCGGACCTCATCGTCATGGGGCCGCACACCAAGGAATACGCCGAGGTGCGCTCGCGCATGTGGGGCATGACCGGAAGCACGCTGGAGCAGGTGAGCCAGAAGGCGGCCTGCCCGGTGATGATCGTCACCAGGTCCACCCCTTACGGCGAGCACAACTTCCTGAACATCGTGGCCGCCACGGACTTCTCCGACCAGGCCGACTGCGGCGTGTTCTACGGCGGGCAGATCGCCCGGCACTACAAGGCCGGCCTTACGGTGTTCCACTGCGTGGACGCCGGCACGGAGTCCGGCCGGGTCTCCATGACCCAGGCCGAGGTGAAGCAGGCCATCGCCGAATCCAAGTCGCGCCTGGAGGACCGCTACGGCGCCAAGCTCAAGGGCATCAAGGATTGCGCCTTCGAGGCCTGGGAGGGAGTGCCCGCCATGGAGATCCTGAAGCTGGCGCGGATGCGCGAGGCCAGCCTCATCCTCATGGCCCACCACACCCGCGAGCGTGATCCCGAAAAGGCCTTCCTTGGCTCCACCGTGGTGCAGGTGGCCCTGAACTCCACCTGCCCCACCATGAGCGTCAACAGGCACTTCGATCTGCGTTGCGGGCTCATGTACGACCAAAGCGGCGATGTGGCGGTCGAACCCCGCGGCGCGGCCGTGTAAGGGGGCGGACATGGAAGGGCGGACGCGGGTTCTTGTGGTGGACGACGAGCAGCGCTTCGCCGCCAACCTGGTGAAGCTGCTCGGCATACACGGCATTGACGCCGAGGCCGCCTTCAGCGGCGAGGAGGCGCTGCCGCGCTTGAGGGAGGGCGAGCACCACGTTGTGCTTCTGGACGTGCGCCTGTCCGGAATCACCGGGCAGGCCACCCTGGAGCGTCTGCGCCAGGAGGGCGTGGCGGCCAAGGTCATCGCCCTCACGGGGCACGCCTCGGCGGAGGACGCGCTCGAACTCATCCGCCTGGGGGCCTTCGACTACCTGCTCAAGCCCTGCAACACGGAGCGGCTGCTGGAAGTCATCGGCAAGGCCAGGGCCAGATACGACGAGGAGCGCGCCGGAACCCCGGCGCGCTAGCCCCCCAAGCCAAGGAGGACGGTCATGGGCGAAGCGGCCATTGTGATGGAGCCCAGGCGCAGCGAGTTCCTTTCCAAGGTGATGGAATTGCTGCCGGAGGGCGGAAACCTGTCCATGTGCCTCACCTGCGGGCTGTGCGCCTCCGGGTGCCCGGCCTCCGGCCTGGAGGGCATGGATCCGCGCAAGTTTCTGCGCCTGTGCGCCTTGGGGCAGGACGAGGAGGTGCTCTCCACCCCCTGGGTGTGGATGTGCACCATGTGCCAGCGCTGTGTGTACGCCTGCCCCATGCAGATAGACATTCCCCGGCTGGTGTACGAGGCGCGCACCGCTTGGCCGCGCGAAAGCCGACCCAAGGGCATACGCGGCTCCTGCGACCAGGCCCTGAAAAATGAGAGCAACTCGGCCATGGGCGCCCGCAGCGAGGACTTTGTCTACGTCGCGGGCGACATCCTGGAGGAGGTCAAGGAGAACCAGCCCGGCTGGGAGGATTTGCAGGTGACGTTCAACCGCCCCGGGGCGGAGTACTTCCTGAACCAGAACTCGCGCGAGCCGGTGACCGAGCCGGACGAAATGGTGCCCCTGTGGAAGATTCTGCACACCGTGGGCTGCGACTGGACGTACGGCACCCTGGGCTGGGCGGCGGAGAACTACTGCATGTTCCTGGCCGACGACGCCGCCTGGGAGACCATAGTGCGCAACAAGGTGAAGGCCGTGGAGGACCTGGGGTGCAAATACTGGCTCAACACGGAGTGAGGCCACGAAATGTACGCAGTCCGGGCCGGACTGCAGAAGTTCAACATCACTCCCAAGTTCGAGATAGAGAGCATCATTCGCCTGTATGCGCGCTGGATACGCGAAGGCAAGCTTGCGGTCAGCTCCGACTGGAACAAGGAGCTTGGCGTCACCTTCACTGTCCAGGACCCGTGCCAGCTGGTGCGCAAGTCCTTTGGCGACCCCGTGGCCGAGGATCTGCGGTTCGTGGTCAAGTCGGTGGTGGGCGAGGAGCACTTCATCGACATGTGGCCCAACAAGTCCAACAACTACTGCTGCGGCGGGGGCGGCGGCTACCTGCAGTCCGGCTACACCGAGCAGCGCAGGGCCTATGGGGACCGCAAGCTCCGGCAGATTCTGGACACGGGCGCGGACTACTGCATCGCCCCCTGCCACAACTGCCATTCGCAGATTCATGATTTGTCCGAGCATTCGGGAAGGCACTTCCCCGTGGTCCACCTGTGGACGCTGATCTGCCTTTCCATGGGCTGCCTTGGCGAGAACGAGCGCAGCTACCTGGGCGAAGACCTGGCCAACGTGGGGTTGTGACGCACCCGGTGCGCGCCCGGCCCCAGCGAAAAGGCCGGGCGCGCACCGAAACGCCACACCTCACGGAGGCTACCGCAATGAACGCAGTCATTCCCGCCCCGCTCAACGAGACACTCCGCCCGTATCTTTCCCGGTTCGACTTCAGCATGTGCATGACCTGCGGGGCGTGCAGCAGCGGCTGCCCCGCCTCCGGCCTTGCGGGCATGGACCCGCGCAAGCTGTTGCGCATGGCCGCCCTGGGCCTGGAAGAGGAACTGTTGTCCACGCCGTGGGTCTGGATGTGCACCATGTGCTTCCGCTGTGTGCGGGTGTGCCCCATGCAGGTGGATATCCCCGGCCTGGTATACGCGCTGCGGGCCAGCTGGCCGCGGGAAAAGAAGCCCAAGGGCATCATCGGATCCTGCGACCAGGGCTTGAAGACCGAAGGCGCGAGCGCCGTGGGGCTTTCCAGCAAGGACTTCGCGTTCGTGGTGGGCGATGTTCTGGAGGAGGTGCGCCAGAGCCAGCCGGAGTTCAAGGATTTGCAGGCTCCCATCGACCGTAAGGGCTCGTATTTCTTCGTGAACCAGAACTCGCGCGAGCCCATGCAGGAGCCGGACGAAATGGTGCCGCTGTGGAAGATCCTCCACCTGGCCGGGGCGGACTGGACCTACGGGACGGCGGGGTGGGGCGCGGAGAACTACTGCATGTTCGCCGCGGAGGACGATCATTGGCGCGAGGTGCTGGAGAAGCAGGCGGCGGGCGTGAGGAAGCTCGGCTGCAAATCATGGGTCAACATCGAGTGCGGCCACTCGTTCTATTCCATCTGGGCCGGCTTGCAGCGTTTCAACATCGACCCCGGCGTGGAGTTCGACCACATCGTGAACTGGTACGCCCGCTGGATTCGGGAAGGGAAGCTGAAGCCCAGCTCCGACTGGAACAGGAAGCTGGGACTGCGGTTCACCGTGCAGGATCCCTGCATGGCCGTGCGCAAGTCCATGGGCGATCCCTTCGCCGACGCGCTGCGCTTTGTGGTCAAGGCCTGCGTGGGCGAGGAGCACTTCGTCGACATGTGGCCCAACAAGTCCAACAACTACTGCTGCGGCGGGGGCGGCGGCTTCCTCCAGTCCGGCTTCAAGGAGGCCCGCCTGGCTTACGGCCGCGTCAAGACGGCGCAGATTCTCGCCACCGGGGCCGACTACGTCATCACCCCCTGCCACAACTGCCACGCGCAGATCGAGGAGCTTTCGCACCACGCCAAGGGCGGCTGGAAGACCGTGCATCTGTGGACCATGCTCTGCCTCGCCATGGGCTGCCTGGGCGAGAACGAGCGCGGCTACCTGGGCGAAGACTTGGCGCAAGTGGGATTGTGAGGGGGCTGCGGCCTGGGCGCCGGGCGCAAAAAAGCCCGGCTGTCCTGGGCTGGCCGGGCAGGCGGCACCCTTGCTTCGGGCCCCGCCCAGGCGAGGGTCAGGGTACGCCGCCGGGAATAAGCCTACGACAGCGCGGCGCGTGTGTCCAGGGGCCGCACCTCAGCCCCTGGCCGCCTCCGGGTTCACCAGGCGCAGGAGCCGTTCGGCCGCAAAGGCCGGGGCGATGGCCCGCCGCGTCTCGCGGGTGGTCTCCAGATCGCCGCGCAACTGCAGGGGCGCGCTGGCCGCCGCAGCCTCCAGGGCGCGCTCGAAGGCCTGGCGCAGGGCCTGGAAAGACGCCTCCACTTCCGGATACGCGTTGCCCTCGCGCCAGGGCAGCCGGAGCACTTCGGTCAGCTCCCCGGTCTTGTGCGCGGGCGTGGCCAGCTGGTGGAACTCCGCAGGTGACCATTGGCCGCGCTCGTTCTGGCCGGGCCAGCAGTAGTCCCAGCTGGCGTCCGGCGGCTTGGGGATCTGGCTTGCGATGCGCACCATGGGCACGCCCAGCTCGCGCTCGAACTCCGTGAGCGTGACGGTGTACCGGAGCACCGGGCGGAAATTGCCGCGCTTCTTGGTGATGACCCATTCGATGTTCACTGGCGCTCCTCCATGATGATGGCCTCCCCGAAGGGGGGCGGGTCGAAGTCTCTGGCCGGGGTGACCCAGAGCACGGGATAGCCTGGGTCCTCTGGGTAGGCGTCGCTGGCGAGGTCGGTGAAGTACACGAGACAGGCCGGGTCCGCGCCCTCCTGGGCCAGCAGCTCGAAGGGCGGGCGAAAGCTGGTGCCCCCGCCTCCGGCGGCGGTGAAGTCCAGGGGCAAATCCAGGCTGGAGAGCCGTCTGACGGAGGTGAGGGCCGCGTCGCAGGTGAGCACCGTGATCTCGGCGCTGAACTCCTCCAGCACGGCGGAAAGCTCGGCCGCGAAGCGCTCCAGTTCCGCCTGGGTGATGCTTCCGGACACGTCCACGGCCACGGCGATTTCCGCAAGCTCCAGATTCTCCAGCCCCGGCAGGTACAGCCCGCTGTGCACATGGCGACGGTTGGGGCGCACCCAGGAAAAGTCGTTGCGCGCGGCCTTGGACAGGAAGCGGCGCAGCAGTTCGCGCCAGCCCAGGGCGGGAAACAGCCTGCGCGCGGCCAGGCGCTCCAGGCAGCCGGGGAGCTTGCCGCATTCGCGGGCCTTGTGCAGGGCCTGGGCCAGGGCGGCGTTCCAGGCCTCTTCTTCGAGATTGTTCGACGAGCCTTCCGGAGCGTTCGCGCCGGAGCTGTGGTCGCGCACCTCTCCGCTCATGCCGGGATCGCTGCTCTCCGCGCGCTCCTCCCCCGCGTCCCCGGAATCCCCGCCCGCCGCGGCAAAGGGCTGGTCGCCCGGTTCACCCTTGCTCTGGCCGCCCGGCTCGGGCTCCTGGTCGCCTTGGCCGCCGCTGTCGCCCCCTGCGCTGGTGGCGTCCATGTCTTCGGCGGGCCTGCTTTCCTCCTCGTTGCCGCCTCCGCTGGCCCCGCCCTTGACCTCGTCCATGCCGTACACAAGCTCGGCGTAGATGGCGTCGGCGCTCTTGCCGTGGTGCGCCGGATCGTCCAGGTAGCCCGTGGGCAGGCTCAGGCCCGCCTCCAGCAGGATGGGATTGATGGCGTAGTCGCAGGCCTTGTTCCAGATCTTGGCGTCGCGGTCTTTGCGGCGCAGGTGGTGCAGACAGGCCAAGTGCAGCACCTCGTGGCACTGCAGGCCTTTGATGCGCTCCAGGGACACGGCGTTGACGTAGCCCGGATTGTAGGCAAGCACCTTGCCGTCGGACCAGGCCGTGGAGCAGTGGCGGTCTTCGCGCAGTTCCAGGCGCAGGGCCAGGCTGGCGAAAAAGGGATGGTCGAGCACCAGGGCGCTTCTGGCCCTGACCATCTTGAGGCGCGCGGCCCGGTCCTCCGTTTTCTCGCCGGTCTGGTCCATCTAGACCACCAGCACGTCGCTGTTGGCGCAGGCCCAGCCCTTGAACGCCTCGGTCTCCACGATGGAGGGCTCGGTGGCGGCGGCGTCGCGCATGAGCAGCACGCCGAACTCCACGGGTAGGCGTCCGGCCAGCACGGCCAGGCTCGGCATGGCCCCGTCCGAAGCCTTGCGCGCCACGGACTCGCACAGGGCGTAAATGGCTGCGGGCTCTTCGGGAATGCGCACTCCGCCGGGGTTGGCCAGCACGGCGTCGGTTTCTGGCAGGCTGTCGCAGATGTCCAGGTAACCCAGGCATTCCAGGGCCGCAGCCTCGCCAACCGCGCCGCGCAGCAAGGCCCCCAGGGCCTCGCGGCCGGGCCGCGCGTCAAGAATGCGCGAAACGAACTCCCAGGAGCGCGGGGAGGGGAAGGCCTTCTCGCCGGAGAGCGGATCGTGGGCGTGCAGCAGCTTGGGCCGGAAGCGCAAAAATGCCCGGAGCCTGGAATCCACGCCCGCGCCTTCGGCCCAGGACAGCCAATCGTCCAGGTCGGGTTCGAAGTCCAGGTGCACCAGACGGTTCGCCAGGGCCGAGGGCATCCGGTGGGTGATTGCCCGGTCGGACTCGCGGTTGCCTGCGGCAAGCACGGTCCAGCCTTCGGGCAGGGCGTACTCGCCCAGCTTGCGGTCCAGGATGAGCTGATAGCAGGCCGCCTGCACCAGGGGCGGGGCGGAATTGAGCTCGTCCAGGAAGAGCACGCCGCGCCCGGCGCGCGGCAAAAACGCGGGCGGGCACCATACGGCTGCGCCCTGGGCGTCTATGCGCGGCAACCCGCGCAGATCGACCGGGTCGAGCAGCACGGCGCGCACGTCGATGAGTTCGAGGCCCCTGGAGGCTGCGGCCTGCGCCACGACTTGGCTTTTGCCCACCCCGGGCGCGCCCCACAGGAAGGCGGGCTGCCGGATGTCCATCAGGGTGGCCAGGGCGGAAACGATTTGAGACGGTTTCATGAGCTGGATCCTCCAGTGGTGTCTGGAGGGATGGTATTGAAAATGAAATTCAAGGTCAAGTGTTGGCGATGCTGTTTCGAAGGTGGCGAATCAAACTTGGCGACATGGCCGAGCGGCTCCGCAAGGCTGGCGCAGGCTGGCGGGGCGCATGGACACGGGCGCACACGACGTGACGGCGTTCATGGGGTTCCCGGCCCTGCACCGGGTGCCGCTGCGCAGCGCGAAACCGCTGGAGCCATTGAACAAGGACGTGTAGCGCAGGGCCGACGTGGTGGGCATCTTTCGAAAGGAAGCGCAACTCTCAGGCTTATGGTGGCGGCGTTGCTGGAACAGAGCGACGAGCGGCAGCTCCAGCACCGTTCCCGGCTCACGCTGGAAGCGCTGGATCGTATTATTGCGAATGCGCCGGAGCATCTCGCCTGGGCAATTCAAGTGGCGTGGAATATTCCCTGCCGTCCTGGCCAGTATCTGTATTCGCTCACGTTTTCGGAGAACGTGAAGTGGAAGCAGGGCGGCGTGGAGGTGTTTCACCGAAAGGTCCAGAAATGGGCGTTCGTCCGGTGCTCGGACGAGTTCATGCTGGCTCTGGAGGAGCGGCGGCATTTGCATAAGAGTGGACATCTCATCGAATATCAAGGCAATCCGGTTGCCGACATCGGCACGGCCTTCAGCAATGCCGCCAAGCGTGCCGAGTTGGATTACGATGTCTGCCCGTACGACATCCGGCACCTTTGGATCACGACAATGCTCGACAAGCAGGTGGAGATTTCCGCCATCGCCCACTTGGCCGGCACCAGTGTGCGCATGATCATAAAAAACTACTACGAACCGCATTCCTCGGAGACGGAAAAGGCGGCCGCACTGTTGCCGAAGCTCGGAACCGCGCAGGAGACGCCGCTGCGGTTGGTTGACCGTGTCAGGCCGGTTCAGGTGGCATGAGGATTTGACACGGCAAAGATGAAGGGGCTTGCCTTTGCGGAGGCAAGCCCCTTCAT